>DASYSH010000450.1:0-13973 GCA_036003525.1 Gemmatimonadaceae bacterium
CCTCACTCCTCACTGATCCTCCCCCTCACTCCTCACTGTCTTCCCCTCACCCCTCACCGTCGTCGTCATCAAGCAGCCCCTCAAACGCCTTCGCCGCCGGACTCGCTCTCCTCTGCTTCAACGACAACCGATAAAACGGCCGCGTAATCTTCAGCCCCGGAATATCCAGCGCGACCAGCCGCCCCAGCTCCAGCTGCTCGACCACCGTATACCGCGAAACAATCGCGATGCCCCGCCCCGCCGCCGCGATTTGCTTAATCGCCTCCGGTCCGTCGATTTCCATCGTGCGACCAGGCATGACGCCCGCCGCGGCGAGGCCCGCGAGCACGATCGCGCGCGTTCCCGATTCTCGCTCGCGCAGCAGCAGCAGTTCGATCGCGAGCGCCGACGGCGGAATGCGTCTGCGCGTCGCGAGCGGATGCTTCGGCGACGCGACCGCCACGAGATGATCGGTGCGCCAGCGCCGCGACTGGATTTTCTCGTGCGAAACCGGCGCCTCGGTGATCGCGATGTCGAGATGATAGTCCAGCAGCATCTGTGCGATCCCGCGCGTGTGCGCCGAGTCGAGCCGCACGTCCACCGCCGGATGCTGCTCGAGAAATTTTCCGATGAATACCGGCAGCACATATGTCGCGATGGTCGTGCTCGCGCCGATGTGCAGGCGTCCGTGTCCGAGCCCGCCGAGCGCGACCACTGATTCTTCGGCCGATCGCATCGCGCCGATCACTTCGCGCGCATTGAGCAGGAACGATTCTCCCGCGCGCGTCAAACGAATCCCCTTTGGCGCCCGTTCGAGCAGCTCGAACCCGACGCTGCGCTCCAAATCGCGCACGGCGCGCGACACCGCCGGCTGACTGACGCCCAGCGCACGCGCCGCCGCGGTGAAGCCGCCGGTCTCGGCGACCGCGGCGAAAGCGCGCAGCGATGCGGGGTTCATATTCATCGAATGATCATAACATTTGGTTATCGCTAAGATAATCTTCATTCACTTGCATTATGAGCGCAAGTGTTCCAGCTTATGTGCGTGTGGCTCGTTAAACTCGCTCTCCGGCAGCCCTACACCGTCGCGGTCATCGCGGCGGTGATGATCCTCATGGGTGTCCTGTCGATGCAGTCGATGCTCGTGGACATCTTCCCCGCGATCGACATTCCGGTCGTGGCCGTCGCGTGGACCTTCCCCGGCCTCTCCGCGCAGGACATGGAAACGCGCATCGTGACGCTGAGCGAGCGCGGGCTTTCGTCGACCGTGAACGGGATCGAGCGCATCGAGTCGTCGTCGATTCCCGGCATGGGGCTGCTCCGGATCTATCTCCAGCAGGGCACCGACATCGGCAATGCGATCGCGCAGATCGCCGCGTCGTCGTCGACATCGCTGCGCAACATGCCGCGCGGCGTGCAGCCGCCGACGATCATTCAATCGAACGCGTCGAGCGTGCCGGTCGCGCAGCTCACGCTCTCAAGCGCGACGATGCCGGAAGAGGCGATCGCCGACTACGCACAAAACTTTCTGCGCCTGCGCCTGTTCACCGTCCAGGGCCTGTCCACTCCGTCGCCGTATGGCGGAAAAACCCGCGAGATCACGGTCGACGTGAACCCCGCGCTGCTCGCGCAGAAAGGACTCTCGGCGCAGGACGTCGTGAGCACGGTCCTCGCGTCGAATGTCTTCATCCCCGCGGGCACGGCGCGGCTCGGCACGCGCGAATACAACATCGCGCTCAACTCGAGCCCGTCCGCCGTCACTGAATTCGCCGCGATTCCGATCAAGGTGGTGAACGGCGCGCCGGTGACCATCGGCGACGTCGCGCACGTATCCGACGGATTCGCGGATCAGACCAACATCGTGCGCGTGAACGGGCGCCGCGCGGCATATCTCTCGATTCTCAAGAAAGCCGACGCGTCCACGCTCGCGGTCGTCGAAGCGACGCGCGATCTCCTTCCGCTGATTCGCACGACGGCTCCCGAGGGACTCGAACTCAACGTCGACTTCGATCAATCGGTCTTCGTCCGCGCCGCCGTCAAGAGCGTCGTCACCGAGGGACTCACCGCGGCGCTGCTCGTGTCGCTGATGATTCTCGTCTTCCTCGGCAGCTGGCGCAGCGTGCTCGTCGCGTGCGCATCGATTCCGCTCGCGATCTCCTGCGCGATCATCGGACTCAAGGCGACGGGCAACTCGTTCAACATCATGACGCTCGGCGGACTGAGCCTGTCGATCGGCCTTCTCGTCGACGTCGCGACGATCACGGTCGAAAACATCCATCGCAATCGCTCGCTCGGAAAACCGCTGACGGTGAGCATTCTCGACGGAGCCGCGCAAATCTCGCTGCCGGTGATCATGGCGACGCTCGCGATCTGTATCGTCTTCTTTCCGATCGTGCTGCTCGAAGGCCCCGCGCGTTTTCTGTTCGTGCCAATGGCAATCGCGGTCGTCGTCGCGATGCTCGCCGCGTACCTGCTCTCGCGTTCGCTCGTGAAGACACTGGCGCGAATGCTGCTCGCCGGCGAGATCGCGCACGGCCACGGCCACGACGTCGCGGTGCCGGACGGCCACCGGGTGAGCGCGCTCTCGCGTTTTTCGTTCCGGTTCAACGCGGCGCGCGATCGCGTGTTCGGCCGCTTTCAGGATGCATATGCGCGGCTCGCCCGGGTGCTCGTCACGCATCCCGGATTCACCATCGGCGTGTCGGCGCTGCTCGTGATCGCCACCGGCGCGGTCGCACCGAGCGTCGGCACGGACTTTTTCCCGTCGACCGACGCCGGCCTGATGAAGCTCCACTTCCGCGCTCCGAGCGGATCGAGGATCGAGTACACCGACCAGCTCGTCTCGCAGGTCGAGGATCACATTCGATCGTTGGTTCCGCCGGCAGAACTGGGGACGGTCAATTCGATGATCGGCGTGCCGGGTCCGACGAACATGGCGTACACGCCGACGGACAACGCGAGCGCGATGGACGCGGAGATTCTGATCTCGCTGAAGCCCGGACATCATCCTACCGGTGAGTATGTTCGCAAGATTCGCGCGGATCTCGCAGCCTCGTTCCCGGGATCGACCGCATACTTCCAGACGGCCGATATCGTGAGCCAGGTGCTGAACTTCGGCCTTTCGGCGCCGATCGACATCCAGGTCCAGTACAACAATCTGCGCGAGTCCTATCGCATCGCCGCGCTGCTGCGCGACCGCGTCGCGACGATTCCGGGCGCGGCCGACGTCCACGTCAAGCAGGTGCTCGATTATCCGACGATGCGCGTCGATGTCGACCGCCAGCGCGCATCGGAGATGGGGCTGAGCCAGAGCGATGTCGCGAACGCGATGCTCGTTTCGCTCTCGTCGAGCGCGCTCGTGTCGCCGTCGTTCTATATAGATCCGTCGAACGGCGTCAACTATCTGGTGGCGGTGAAAGTGCCGCTGAACCAATTCCAGAACGTGCGCAGCGTCATGTCGACCCCCGTGACATCACCGGGCCAGCTCAACGCGCGCGATGCCGGCTCGCTCTCCGACGTTCCGCACGCGCCGACGCAGACGCTCGGGAATCTCGCGTCGATTCACGACGACGTGGTGCCGAATGAGATCGACCACTACACCGTGCAGCGCGTGGTGGACGTGAATGCGAACGTCGAGGGAAGCGACCTCGGCTCGGTGATCAGCGGTGTGAACAAAGCCATCGCGGGAATCGGCAAACTGCCGCCGGGAATGCAGATCTTCGTGCGCGGTCAGGGCGAAGTCATGAACTCGACGTTCAAGCGGCTCGGGCTCGGACTCATCATCGCGATCTTGCTCGTGTACCTCCTGATGGTCGTGATGTTTCAGTCGTGGCTCGACCCGTTCATCATCATGGTCGCGGTTCCGGGCGCGCTCGTCGGGGTGCTCTGGATGCTCGCGTTCACGGGCACGACCATCAACGTCGTCTCGCTGATGGGCACGATCATGGCCGTCGGCATCGGCGTCTCGAACGCGATTCTGCTCGTGAGTTTTGCCAATGACATCCGCCTCGAGCAGAACCTGAGCCCGCAGGACGCCGCCGTAGAGGCCGGCCGCGTCAGACTGCGTCCCGTCCTCATGACCGCGCTGGCAATGATCCTCGGCATGCTGCCGATGGCGATCGGCGCGGGCGAAGGCGGCGAGCAGAACGCTCCGCTCGGACGCGCGGTGATCGGCGGCCTGATGATCGCGACGGTCGTGACGCTGCTCGTCATTCCAGTTGTGTACGCAAAGCTGCGCCGGGCGATCCCGACGAAGCATCTTCTCGAACAGCGTTTCCTCGCAGAATCGCAGGGACGCGAGTTCGACGATCGCACCATGGGAGAAATCTGAGATGGCCGCGCCAACCGACCGACCTGACTCGTCGCCAGTCACAGGCGGACTGCGATGGACCGCGATCATCGTCATCATCGCCGCGCTCGGCGCCGCGGCGCTGCTCGCGTCGCGCCGTTCGCACGCGGTGACGGACGAAACCGCGCGCCGCACCGGCGACGCCGCCGGCGGACCGACGGTGCGCGCGATTGCCGCGGTGGCATCGGCGCCGTCGCACCGTCTCGAGCTGCTCGCCGAGGCCCGCCCGTATGCGTCGGTGACCCTGTATGCGAAAGTCAGCGGCTATTTGAAATGGATCGGCGTCGACAAAGGCGATCGCGTGAAAGCCGATCAAGTCGTGGCGATCATCGAATCGCCTGAAACCGACGCATCGTGGAGCGCGGCAACCGCCGATTACAAACAGAAGCAGCTGACGGCATCGCGGCTCAAGCAATTGCTCGACCGCAAGTTTGCGTCGCAGGAGGAAACCGATCTCGCCGCCGCGGATGAAGCGGTCGCGCGCGAGCGCCTGAACTCGCTGACGCAGCAGCGCGAGTTCGAAAAACTCAAGGTGCCTTTCAACGGCACCGTCACGGCGCGCTTCGCCGATCCCGGCGCGCTCGTCCAGAACGCGGCGGCGTCGCAGACGTCCGCGCTGCCCGTGGTGACGGTGGAGAACGCGGACAGCCTGCGCATCTACGCGTATCTCGATCAATCGGACGCCGCGAGCGTGCACGTCGGCCTGCCGGCGATTCTCACGATGGATGAGCGCGCCGGCGTAAAGATCAACGTGCGAGTCGCCCGCACGAGCGGAGAACTCGACGCGAAGACGCGCAAACTTCTCGTCGAGTTCGACGTCGATAACCGCGCCGGGACGATCGTGCCGGGCAGTTTCGTGCACATCGAGATGGACGTGCCGGCTCCGGTGATGCCCGAAATTCCGAGCGAGGCGCTGCTCGTGCGCCAGGAGCGTTCGCTCGTGGCGGTGCTTGCCGCGGACAGCACCGTGCATTTCCACGACGTGACCGTCGCCAGCAACGATGGCAAGCGCCTGCGCGTGCTCAAGGGAATCGCCATCGGCGACCGCGTGGTATTGAACGCGGGAGATGCGATTACAGATGGCGCGCGGGTTCGCCCTGCCGCGGACGCCGCGGCAACTCCGCGGAAACCTTGATGGGGATCATGACCCGGCGAATCGTTGACGCCGCGTTGATCGCGACTGCGTGCGCCGCGACGAATCTCGGCGCGCAATCCCCGCGCGCGCCGGCCGATTCGATTCACCTGACGTTGCAGGAAAGCCTCGCGCGCGCCGATCGTCTTTCCACCGACGTGCTCGTCGCGACGGACAGCCTGCGCGTCAGCGGCGCCCGCGTGCTCGAAGCGTACGGTGCGTTTCTTCCGGCGGCGGGTCTCGGCGCGTACGCGCTCTCGTCGCAGGGGAACACACTGCTCGCGAGCACCGCGCTGCAGCCCGTGCAGGTCGGCTGGTATTCCGCGGCATACCAGGTCTCCACCGCGCTCAATATTTTCAACGGCTTCCGCGATCGCGCGAATCTGAAGGCGGCGAACTTTCTTCGCGATGCCTCGGGTTTCTCGCTCGAGCAGGCGCGGCAGCGCATCACTTTCGACGTGATGCAATCGTATTTCCAGATCGTGCTCGACCACGAGCTGTCCGCGGTCGCGAAATCGAATCTCGCGCTCTCGCGATCGCGGCAGGCGCAGCTCGAAGGACAGGTGCAGGTTGGCACGCGGTCGCCGCCGGATCTGTTTCGCCAGCGCGCGCAGACGGCGACGGACGAAGCGGCCGTCATTGATATCGACGCGCGCTCGCAAAGCGATCTCGTCGGCCTGCTGCGCCGATTGCGCCTCGAGGCGACGCGTGATTATTCCGTGCAGAATCCGCAGCTCGACACGGCCGCGCTGCCGGGAGACTCACTTGACATGAATCTCCTGGCCGCGCGCGCGCTCGCGAACCGCCCGGATTTGCTCGGCGCGGAATCCCGGAAATCGGCGGCGGATGCGAATCTCGATCGGGCGAAAGGCGGATATCTGCCGCAAGTCGTGGTAGGCGCGAGCTTCGGAGTGTTCGGGCGCGACTACGAATGGGAGCGGCAAAATGGCGTGAGCCAGCTCACGACGCCGCAGCGCGCGATCGGTCCGCAGCTCGACAGTCAGGGACTCGGGACGGTCACGCTCGGAGTGGTCTGGCCGATCTTCGATCAATTCCAAACGCGATTTGATGTCGAACGCGCGCGCGCGACCGCGCACATCAGCACACTCGCCGCGGAAGATTCACGTTTGCGGGTTCTTGGCGATGTTCGTCAGGCCACGGATGATTACCGCGCCGCGGTCGAGAAACTCCGCGCGAGCGAAACCGGGATGGCCTCGGCGCAGGAAGCGTTCGACGCGGTCTCGGCCCGATATGATGTCGGC
Source organism: Gemmatimonadaceae bacterium (assembly GCA_036003525.1). GTDB lineage: Bacteria > Gemmatimonadota > Gemmatimonadetes > Gemmatimonadales > Gemmatimonadaceae > Fen-1231. The sequence continues at coordinate 6,722 of DASYSH010000450.1, forward strand.
CTCGGACAGTTTCTGGATGTCCAAGTCGCGCAGACTGCGCTCGCCGAGGCGCAGTCGCAGCGGGCGGTAGCGGCGGTGAATCTCGTGCTCCGTCGGCAAGTCCTCAGATTCGTCACCGGCATTCCGGTGCAGCAGCGGTAACGCTGCAACCGCAACTGCAATAGCAACTGAAAAGCAGAATCGCGGATCTGTGGACGATACGGCCTGATCGAAATCCGGATTTCTTTTTTTTGTGAACTGCGACGGCAACTGAACGGCGGAATCGCGGATTTTCGGCGATCAGGACCTGATCATGGCGGATCCATTTGGAGTCGACGTTAGGAACAACCTTCTGAAGGTTGGATCGGGGCCGAAGTTCAAGATCAGACCGACGGGAATTCTTGAAGCTTTGAGATAATTGACCAATTGGATTTCGTGTACGGGAAGGATTTTTGTCGCGACTTTGCTTTCGACGATCATTTTTTCTTCCACGATTTGATCGGCGCGATAGTCCCCAATGCCGACCCCGAGATATTTGACGGTGATCGGTACTTCGCGCTCGGATTGAACGCCGCGCTTCGCCAGTGACAGCGGCATCGCCCGCTGGTACACGGCCTCGACGAATCCCTGCCCTAGCGCGTTGTAGACATCAAAAAACGCCCCAATTATTTGCCGCGTTAAATCGCCGTGCACGAGCTCCAACCCCGCACGCGTAGTTCCCCCAGTCATAAGATCCGGCTCCTTCGGGAAGTAATCGCCTAAAATCCGCGATTAAGGGGTAAGAAGTGGCATCAAACGACCTCACCTCGGTGCACAAAACCGCACCATGCCAACTCCGCCGTTTTGTCATAGCCCCTCGCCCCTCACCACCTCAATTCTCAGCCAGTTTGACGCAAAAAGTTGGCCCCTTCCTTGCTCTTTAAGCCGGCCATCGGGGGCCCCGTTTCGCAGGGTCCTCATCAACTCCACAACTCTTTGAGGAACGAATGGCTGACAAGGTGATTGGAATCGACTTGGGTACCACGAACTCCGTCGTAGCGGTTATGGAGGGCGGCGACCCTGTTGTGATCCCGAACGCCGAAGGCGGGCGCACCACACCGTCCGTCGTCGGCTTCAGCAAAGACGGCGAGCGACTGGTCGGCCAGATCGCCAAGCGTCAGGCTGTCACGAATCCGCAGAATACCGTCTTCTCGATCAAGCGCTTCATGGGCCGCAAAATGCCCGAAGTGACCGAGGAGATTAAGCGCGTCCCGTACGCCGTGAAGAGCGGCACGAACGACGTCGCGTCCGTCGAGGTTCAGGGCAAGCGCTTCACTCCGCCCGAAATCTCCGCGATGATTTTGCAAAAGATGAAGCAGACTGCCGAGGATTATCTCGGCCATCCGGTGACGAAGGCAGTCGTCACGGTCCCTGCGTATTTCAACGACTCGCAGCGCCAGGCCACGAAGGACGCTGGTAAGATCGCGGGCCTCGACGTGCTGCGAATCATCAACGAACCCACCGCGGCCGCGCTCGCATACGGCCTCGACAAACAGGGCAAGAAAGACGAAAAAGTCGCCGTGTTCGACTTGGGCGGCGGCACGTACGACATCTCGGTCCTCGAACTCTACGAAGTCGACGGCGCCAAGCAGTTCGAAGTGAAGTCGACCAACGGCGACACGCATTTGGGCGGCGACGATTTCGATCAGCGCGTCATCGACTGGCTCGTCACGGAGTTCAAGAAGGATCAGGCCATCGATCTCTCGAAAGATCCTATGGCCCTTCAGCGCCTGAAAGAAGCCGCCGAGAAGGCGAAGATCGAACTGTCGGGCACGATGACGACGGATATCAATCTCCCGTTCATCACGGCCGACGCCTCGGGCCCGAAACATCTCAACTATCAGCTCACGCGCGCGAAATTCGAGCAGCTTGTGGACGATCTCGTGCAGCGCACGCTGGAGCCGATGAAAAAGGCGCTCGCGGACGCGAAGATGTCGCCGTCCGAAATCGACGAGATTCTCCTCGTCGGCGGTTCGACACGCATCCCGAAAGTTCAGGAAGTCGTGAAGGCGTTCTTCGGCAAGGATCCGAACAAAGGCGTGAATCCGGACGAAGTCGTCGCGGTTGGCGCTGCGATCCAGGGCGCGGTTCTCACGGGCGAGCAGAAAGATGTCCTTCTGCTGGATGTGACCCCGCTGTCACTCGGAATTGAAACGCTCGGTGGCGTTACCACCGTGCTCATTCCGCGCAACACGACGATCCCGACGAAGAAATCGGAAACATTCTCCACTGCGGACGACAACCAGACCACGGTTGAAATCCACGTGCTGCAGGGCGAGCGCGATCTTGCCGTCTACAACAAGACGATCGGAAAATTCCAGCTCACCGGAATTCCGCCGGCACCGCGCGGTATGCCGCAGGTCGAGGTCACGTTCGACATCGACGCGAACGGCATTCTGCACGTCGCAGCCAAGGACAAGGCTTCGGGCAAGGAACAGAAGATCCGCATCGAGGCATCGAGCGGCCTGTCCGACGCAGAGGTCGATCGCATGGTGAAGGACGCCGAGGTCAACGCGGCGGAAGACAAGCGGAAGCGCGAAGAGATCGACACGAAGAACCGTCTCGACACGCTCGCATATCAGGTCGAAAAAGAATCGAAGGAGTGGTCCGACAAAGTTCCGGCCGAGCTCAAGACTCGTCTCGACGCAGCCGTTGAACGCGCGCGCAAGGCGCACAAAGGCGACGATATGAACGAGATCAAGGGCGCGCTCGACGAACTCAACGCGGCATTCCAGGCGGCGGGTCAGGCGGTGTACGCGGCGCAGGCCGCCCAGCCGTCTGGCGATGGCACGCAGCCCGAGGGTGCGGAGGCGCCGAAGAAGGAAGAAGTCGCCGACGCGGACTATGAGATTGTTGACGAAGCGAAGAAGTAACCTGCAGACTTAACCAAGAATCAATCTCGAATCTGGAAACTTTCCGGCCCGAGGATGGGTCACAGTATACGTAGATTGGGTGATACAGATTCTTTCGAACAATTTTCACCAGCAAGGCCAAATTCCATGACTCTTCATCTTTCCAAATCCAAGGCTCTGGCAGTGGGCGCAGTCGCGTTCATCGCGGGAATCTTCTTCGCGTCCTCGATGGACTGGACGCGCATAGTGGGCGCGCAGTCGCGCGTCCCGGGCCGTACGGCGCTCGTGTCCAATGCGGCGCTCGACGAGTCCCAAAGTGCCTTCGTTTCGGTGGCCGAACGCGTGACGCCGGCGGTCGTATCCGTCAGCGCCGAGCACACCGTGAAGCCGCAGGACATGCGGAACCGGTTTCGCAACATGCCGCCCGAAATGCAGAAGTTTTTCGAGGACCAGCAGCAGCCGTCGGGCCCGCAGGTCGCACAGGGGTCGGGCTTTATCGTCACGAAAGACGGCTACATCCTCACGAACAATCATGTGGTCGACGGCGCCGACGAAGTGAAAGTCGCGATGCTCGATCACCGCTCGTACAAGGCGAAAGTCGTCGGCCACGACATCCAGACCGACGTCGCCGTTCTCAAGATCGACGCGGGTGAGCTTCCGACCGTTCCGCTCGGCGACGACGCGAAAACGCGCGTTGGTGAGTGGGCGCTCGCGATCGGCAATCCGTTCGGCCTCGACTTCACCGTCACCGCCGGCATCATCAGCGCGAAAGGCCGTTCGCAGCAACTCCGCGATCTGAATCGCAATGATTACGCGATTCAGGATTTCATTCAGACCGACGCCGCGATCAACCCCGGCAACTCCGGTGGGCCGCTCGTGAACATTCGCGGTGAAGTCGTCGGCATCAACAGCGCGATCGCCAGCGAGACGGGTTCGTATACCGGCTACGGCTTCGCGATTCCGATCACACTCGCCAAGACGGTGATGGATGACATCATCGCGCACGGCCATGTTCGCCGCGCGATCCTTGGCGCCGCAATCAACGAAGTGACGGCGGAAGACGCCGCGGTGAATCACCTTAAGGACATCGTCGGCGTTCGCGTGGAGTCGTTCCTCGAGGGCAGCCCGGCGGAGAAAGCGGGCATGGAGCCGGGTGACGTCGTCACGAAGATCGATGGCCAGCCGACCGACCGCCTGAGCACGCTGCAGCGCCTGATCCGCAGCCATCAGCCGGGCGACGTCGTCACGCTCGACGCGCTGCGTTACGGCGAGCACAAGACGTTCAAGGTCAAGCTCATCGAGGCGCCGGGCGACAACGTTGTTGCGTCAGCCGGTGACAAGCCGGCGCGTAACACCACGCCGGCGGTGCCGACATCGACGACGAATGCAAAACAGCTCGGGATCGTACTCGAGCCGGTGACGGCCGATCTCATCAAACGCACCGGCTCGGACATCGCGACGCCGACGGGTGTGGCTGTGAAGTCGGTGGAGCACGGTGGTGCCGCGGATAACAAGCTCATTCAGGGCGACATCATCACCGCGGTGATTTTCCCGGCGCCGCGCACGCAGGTCAAGAGTGCGGACGACTTGCAGCGTGTACTCTCGAAGATGAAGGCCGGCGATTACATCGGTCTCAGCGTGAGCAACTTCAACGCGAAGGGCGCACTGCAATCGCGCATCGTGAACATCCGGATGGGCGGCAACTAGCCCAGCCGGTAGATGGCGCAGAGAAGAAAAGGCCGCCGCACGGCGGCCTTTTCTTCTCGCGGCGCTACGGGATCGGTCTAGAGAATGCTTCGGCGCGTCTCCGGGAACTTCAACCCGCGATGGACAACGATCGCGCGATCTGCCCTCACTGGCATCGCGCTGGTGTGCATTACGCTCAGCTGCGGTGGTGATTCAACGGCGCCACGCGCTATCGCGACGCAACTCGCGATAAGCGCGCAGCCCGTCACTGCAGTAGCGGGTTCGGCGATCTCACCTGCGATCGTCGTCGTGGCGAATGACGCGACCGGCCACCTCGTTTCGTCGTTCAACGGATCGATCTCGTTGAGCCTGGGAGCAAATCCGGGCGGCGCAACGCTTTCCGGAACCACGACCGTCTCGGCGGTCGGAGGCGTCGCGACGTTCGCGAACGTCGCTCTCGATAAAATCGGCACACGCTATACGATCGTCGCGACCGCAGTATCGCTCTCGCCCGCAGTGTCCAGTCCGCTGACCGTGATTGCCGGTGCGCCGCATGCGATTGCCAAAAAAAGCGGCGATCTGCAAAGCGGGCCGCCGTCACAGGCGTTGCCGCTGCCGCTCAGCGTAACGGTCACGGATGCCAATGCGAATGTCATCGCGGGTGCACAAGTCGCATGGGTCGCCACCGGCGGCGGCCTGGTCTCGAATCCCAGCACAGTCTCTGACAGCAGCGGCGTCGCTCAAACGACGTGGACGCTCGGTCCGACCGTAGGCGCACAGAGCGTTTCGGCGACTTCCGGAACGCTTGCCGGATCACCTATCGTCTTCACGGCCACCGCGCGGCAGGCAGTCGCGACGCGCCTCGTCGTTACCACGCAACCCGCGAACGGGATTTCCGGCACTGCGCTGACGCCGATAGTCATCACAGCCGAGGACGATGCGGGCAATACCGCGGCCAACTTCAGCGGTGCCGTCACCATCGCGTTCGGCACCAACAGTTCGGGCGCTGCGCTCGCTGGCGCGACGACGGTCAATGCGGTCGCGGGCGTTGCAACGTTTTCCGGTCTCGTCGTCGACAAGAAAGGAACCGGCTATACGCTGGTAGCCTCGGCGGCGAACCTCGTGACTGCCGTCACGGGCGCATTCGGGATTTCGGCCGGCGCCGCGGCGACGCTCGTGCTGGTGAGTGGAGATGCGCAGACCGGCGAGGGTGGCACTGCGCTGCCGCAGGCCATTGTCGTACGCGTCACAGACATCAACGGAAATGCAGTCGAAGGCACGACAGTCTCGTTCGCGATCGTTGCCGGCGGCGGCCACGCATCGATTCCGGCGAATACCAGCGACGCGGCTGGGAACGTCAGCACCGACTGGATACTCGGATCGGTTGTTGGAACGCAGAAACTCACCGCGACCAGTGCGGGTCTTGCCGGTTCGCCGCTAACGATCACGGCGACCTGCACCGATGTTTTTCCCACGCACCTGGCCTTTGCAGTTCAGCCGGCCAACATCGTCGCCGGTGTTGTGTTCTCGCCTGCATTGGTCGTGAAGGCGCTGGACGCGCAGAACAACACATCGACGTCGTTCACCGGACCAATCGGAATCACTTTGGACGGCGGCCAGAGCGGGGGCTCACTGTCCGGAACCACAAGCGTATCGGCCGTCGCCGGAGTCGCGACGTTCAATGACATTTCGATCAAGCACGCAGACGTCACGTACGTCATCCACGCGTTCACGGGCGCGCTGTTGGTCGGTTCAGTCCCGTTCAACGTCGTCGCCGCGGCGCCGGCGACAATTGCAAAGTTCGGCGGCGATTCACAGTTCGGCCCCACGTCGCTGACGCTCGGCACGCCGCTCAGCGTTCGACTCACCGACGCATTCGGAAATATCACGCCCGGCGTGACGGTGAACTGGACGGCGGCACCAGGGAGCGGATCGATCGGCTCGCCGTCGTCGATCGCGAACGCTCAAGGTATCGCGACAAATACGTGGACGCTCGGCGCTGCGACCGGTGCGCAGACAGCTACCGCAAGCGTGTCCGGTGCGCAGGCGGCGCCCGCGACGTTCGGCGCGACGGCGTTCACGATTGCGACGTTCGCTTCGATGACCGCGGGCAGTACCGAAACGTGCGGATTGAACTCCGCTGGCGCCGCGTTTTGTTGGGGCGACAATGCGAACGGAGATGTAGGCGACGGCACGACCACGCAACGACTCACGCAGGTCGCCGTTCAAGGTGGTATCTCGTTCACCACGCTCTCCGCTGGAGGCAATCACCCATGCGGACTTTCGTCGTCTGGTGCAGCGTATTGCTGGGGCCCGGGAGGGAGCGGACAGTTGGGCAACGGGGGCACGTCGCAGAGCGCAGGCCCAACGCCGGTGTCCGGCGGCCGGTACACGACAATCTCAGTCGGAGGCGCGCACGCGTGCGGCGTGAGCGCAGGGGCTGCGGTCTGCTGGGGATTTAATGGCAACGGCCAGCTTGGCGATTCAACAACAACCGAGCGTCTCTCCCCCACCGCAGTCGCGGGCGGCGGCGGACTGTTCACGAGCATCGCCGCCGGCACGTTTCACACGTGTGCCCTGACGACTGACCAAACCGCGTTCTGCTGGGGAGCCAACGGGTTCGGCACGCTCGGGGACGGGACGACGACGCAGCGCCTGAGTCCGACCGCCGTTGCAGGCGGACTGACATTCGTAGC
>DASYSH010000451.1:0-10586 GCA_036003525.1 Gemmatimonadaceae bacterium
GTGCCTGGCGATCAGGTGACGCTGCTGCGCAGTCGCGGCGAGGACTCGAAAGGCGTAGCGCTTCCGGATGAAGAGGTTGCCGTCGCGCAGGTCACGCGCGTCACGCCGCAGGGGACCGCCGCCATCATCCTCCGCACGCTGCAGGTCGGCGTCGCGCTGAGAATGAAGGCGCGCGTAACCGCGAAGATGCCCTGACACGCCGCGCGCTGGTCACCGGCGGCGCCGGATTCATCGGATCACACGTCGCCGAGGCCTTGCTCGCCTCGGATCACGATGTCGTGATCGTCGACGATCTTTCCACCGGCCGCCGGTCGAACCTTCCGGCGGCCGCGCGCTTTCAGCACCTCGATATTCGCAGTCCCGAAGCGGCGGTCCTCGTCCGCGAGGGGCGGTTCGACTCGATGTTCCTGCTCGCGGCGCAGATGGACGTTCGCCTCAGCGTCGCGGATCCCGTCGCGGACGCATCGCGCAACATCCTTGGAACGCTGAATCTGCTCGAGGCCGCGCGCCATGCGCCGCATCGGCCCCGCGTGATCTTCTCATCCACGGGGGGCGCGGTTTACGGGGACGCGAGCGCGCCGCCGAGTCCGGAGGAATCGCCGAAGGATCCCGAGTCACCGTACGGAATTTCGAAGTTGAGCGTCGAGTACTATCTCGCGTATTACGCGCGGACGCACGGTCTCGACACGGTTTCGCTGCGCTATGCGAACGTCTACGGCCCGCGCCAGGATCCGCACGGAGAAGCGGGTGTCGTCGCAATCTTCTGCAACCGGCTGCTCGACAGCCGCGCGCTCACCGTATTCGGCAATGGACAGCAGACGCGCGACTATACGTTCGTGACGGACGTCGCCGCGGCGAACCTGCTCGCCTCGACGGCGAAACTTCCAGACGTAAAGCGCCTCGACGATCGCGCGATCAATATCGGGACCGGCATCGAGACGAGCGTACTGAACCTCGCCGAGTCGCTGCAGCGCGCCGCGAATGTGAGCGTCCCCATCGAGTTCGCTCCCAGGCGCGACGGCGAGCAGCAGCGCTCCAGCATCACGAACGAAAAGGCAAACCGAATTCTGAACTGGAAACCAAAGGTCAAACTCGAAGCGGGTCTCCTTGAGACCTACAACTGGTTCAAAAAAACCAGCTAGTTTTTCCGGTATCCGCATTCCTCTTCCGCACTCTGCATCGTTTCGACATTTCGTATTCCTCTTCCGCACTCCGTATCGCCTCGAGATGATGATTCCGCCGCAGGCTAATTCCGCCATTCCCAGCACCCCCATCGAGCTCATCAAGAGCGCGAGTTACGTCACCCAGGGCGTCCTCGCCCTTCTCGCGATCCTGTCGCTCGTCAGCTGGGGCATCATGCTCGCGAAATGGCTCGAGTTCCGCCGGATGTACAACGCGAGCCGCGCATTTCTCGACGAGTTCGAGAAGATTTCCCGCCTCGAACAGGCCGTCTCGCTCGCGAAACGCGTGAAGCCGAGCCCGTTCACGCGGGTGCTGCAGCGCGCGATCTCGTTCCTTCAGGACACGCAGCCGCTCGGCGCCGACGGCGGCAATGCGCGCGGCCCGCTCAGCGGCTCGCAGGTCGAGGCGCTCCGCCTCGTGCTCGACGCCGAATCCAACTCCGAGCGCGATCAGCTTGGCCGCTCGATCCCCGGCCTCGCGATCATCGGCTCCGCGAGCCCGCTCATGGGACTGCTCGGCACCGTGCTCGGCGTCATCTCCGCCTTTCTCGGCATCGCCAAGAGCGGGGCCGGAAACCTCGGCGCCGTCGCGCCGGGCGTCGCCGAAGCTCTCACTGCAACGGCGGTCGCTCTCGCCGTCGCCATTCCCGCCGTCTTCGGGTATAACATTTTCGCGACGAAGCTCAACCGCTTCGACGGAGAACTCGACGGCTTTGGATCAGAGGTGATCGCATTGATGGCGCGCGAGGGACGGATCTAGCATGCGCAGGCGTTCGCGCGGAGACCGCGCGCCACTCAACGCGGAAATCAACGTCGTCTCGCTCATCGACGTGATGATGCTGCTGATGGTGATCTTCATGATCACCGCGCCGATCATGCAGGGCGGCGTCGACGTGAAATTGCCGAAGGCCGAGGCGATGCCGCTCGAGTCGAAGAGCGGTCTCGTGATTTCGATTACGCGCGATGGCTCGATCTTCGCGGGCGACCAGAAAATGACGCTCCGGACTTTTCGGTCGGTGTTCAAGGCGATGGCCGGCAAGCAGGGCAAAGACGGCGTATACCTCCGCGCGGATCAAAACGTGAGCTACGGCATCGTCGCGCAGGTGCTGTCGATCATTCAGGGCGCCGGCGTCACGAACCTCGGCTTCGTCACAGAGCCCGAAGAGGTCGTCAAATAGTGATCGCGCGGCGCCAGCCCCGTTCGCTTGCCGGGCCGATAGGCGCATCGGCGGTGCTCCACGCGGCGATCATTTTGCCGCTCGTGCTGCTGCATACGGCGTCGACCGCGAGCATGCCTCCGATGTACAAAGTCGAGCTGATCGCGGCGCCTGCGGGCGAGCGCGCCGCCGGCGTCGTCACCAGCGCGCCCGCTCCGGTCGTCCCCACGAAGGCGCCGCCCAAGGCGGCGATCAAGGAAACGAAGGCCGTAAAGACCGCGACGAAAACGAAGGTCGCGCCGAAACCGGTCGTGCAGGCCACGCCGAAAATGGCCGCGAAGAACGAGCCACTCACGAAAGATGCGCCGAAAGCGGGCGGCGGCCCGACGGGCGGGAAGGGTGCGGACGTCCAGAGCATCGACCTCAAAGGCCTGGATTTCCCCTATCCCGGTTATCTCCAGAACATCGTTCGGCAGATCGCACTGAACTTTTCGCCGAAAGGAAATGTCGGCGCGCTGCGCGCAGAGGTGTTTTTCATGATCGACCGTAACGGAAACGTCTCGGGATTTAAGTTTCTGAGTCGCAGCGGCAACTACTCATTCGACATCGAGGCGCAGGGCGCCGTGGATGCCGCGTCGCACAATTTCGGAAAACTTCCCGCCGGCTTCACCGACGACGTCCTCCCGATCGTCTTCAGCTTTGACCCGAGCAAATTGAAATGATGAAGAGTTGTTTTGCAGTTTCGGGCTTCGGTCTTCGGGCTTCGGTCGCTGTTTGTTTGATTGCTGTCTGCCTTCCGTCGCCCGCCGTCCGCGCTCAGGACACGACCAATGTGCGCGGCGTAAGAATCGGCCTGACGTATGCGCCCGGTACGCGGCCGGGTGTGCTCATCATGCCGATCAGCGGTCCCAATGCCGACTCCGTCAAAGCCATCCTCGCGCGCGACCTCGACTTCGGCGACCGTATCTCTGTCATCCCGACTGACGGCGGCGACGCGCCGCCAACCGGCGCGCTGAACTACGCGGCGTACGCAGCGACGGGCGCGGCCGCAATCGTCCAAGCCTCGGTCACGCCAAGCGGTTCGCTCCACATCGTGGTGCATGACGTCGCCGGCGCCCGGGTTATGGATGTCGTCGACTACCCGCTTGCATCCCCCGCGCTCGGCGGAGAGTGGCGCGCGGCCGTCCATCGCGGGTCCGACGAAATCGAGCGGGTCGTGACCGGGGTCAAAGGGATCGCGGCGACGCGCGCGCTGTTCGAGCATGAGGGCTCGCTCTGGATCGTCGACGCCGATGGCGCGAACGCGCATCCCATCAGCGGCACCGAGGGTGGGCTGTCTCCCGCGTGGCACCCGAGCGGCAGGTACATCGCGTACGACCAGCTCGCGAATACCGGCCACCATACGATCATCGTGAAGGATTTGACGGGCGCGTCACCGTCGAAAGGGTTCGCGTCGCGTCACACCCTCAACATTACGCCCGCGTTCTCGCCCGACGGCAACACACTCGCCTTTTCATCGGGCGACGACGGCACCGAGATCTACTCCGTCGCTCCGTTTTCGGGTGGCACACCGGCCCGGCTGAGCGTCGGGCAGGGCAGCAGCGTGAATACGAATCCGACGTTCAGTCCCGATGGCAAACAGATCGCATTTACCTCCGGTCGACTCGGTCATGCCGAGGTGTATATTATGGATGCCGATGGGACGAACCCGGATTTGCTGACGACGATGGCGTTCGGAGATCAGCCGTACCGCTCCGATCCAGACTGGTCGCCGGACAATCGCAGGGTCGCGTTTCAATCGCAGATCAGCGGTGTATTTCAAATCTTGGCGATCAACTTGCGTGACCGGAGTGTGCAGGCGCTCACGAGCGAAGGACGCAACGTCGAGCCTTCATGGGCGCCTGATGGCCGCCATCTTTTGTTCACATCGACGCGCTCAGGGACGAGGCAGCTCTGGGTGCTCGACACGGAGTCGGGTCGCACACGCCAGCTCACGCGCACGGGCAACGCGCGCATGGGCGCATGGTCGCCTCATCTCGAATCAGCGCATTAGCGGCAAAGAATTTTAGCGAAAAACACTCTCTCAAAGTTTTGTTCAACACCCCCACTTTTCGGAGAACGTTCATGTTCGCTTCACGTCGTTCCATCGCGGCCGTCGCGCTGACGCTATTCGTCGCGACCGCGTGCAAGAAAAAACCGGAACCCGCGCCGGCGCCCGCGCCGCCGCCGCCGGCACCCGCTCCCGCCGCGCCGCGCGTCAATCAGGATTCGATCGATGCCGCGCGTCGCGCCGCCGACGCGGCCGCAGCGCGCGCAGCAGCCGACGCGGAGGCGCGTCGCCGCGCGGCAGAAATGGAGTCCGTGCGCAGCGCGATCGCCGCGAAGGTCTATTTCGATTACGACAAGGACGAAATCCGCGACGACGCGAAAGCGACACTCGATTCGAAAGTCGCAATCTTGAACGCGAACACCGCCGTCCGTCTGCGCATCGCCGGCCACACCGACGATCGCGGATCCGATGAATACAATCTCGCGCTCGGCCAGCGCCGCGCCGCGTCCGTCCAGCGGTACCTCGTCGCACACGGCGTTGCCGCGTCGCGATTCGAGACCGTGAGTTTTGGAAAGGAGCGTCCGGCCGCGCAGGGCGAGAACGAAGGCGCGTGGTCGCTGAATCGCCGCGCTGAATTCGAGATCATCGCCGGCGGAGACATGCTGAGGATGCCGAAGTGATCCCTCGTTTCACCCGTATTGCACTCGTTCCGGCCGTCATGATGACGGCCGGAGCGTGCTTTGCCACACGCAATGACGTGCGCACGCTGCAGGGCGATATCGCCGTGCTCCGCGCGGAAAACGCGCGATCGGATTCTGTCCATCGCGCGCAGTTCCAGCTCGCCGCGGCGCAGTCGGCCGCGCTCGCCGATTCGCTGCGCGCGCTCAACGCGTTCGTCGCGAAGTTCGCGTCCGATGTGTCGCGCTTTCAGGGCGATCTCTCGATTACGCTGCACACATTCGGCCAGCAGCTGCTGACGGTGCAGGAATTGGTCGGACAGACGCAGAAGCGCATTCAGGATGTGAAAGCGCAGTTCGAGCGTCAGGAGGCGGAACTCGCGACCGCCGCGACGCCGAGTGCGCCGCCGGGTGGCCAGGCGGCGCCGGGCGGTCCGCCGACAGGTCCCAATCAGACGTACCAGGCCGCGCTGGCACAGCTGAATAAGGGCGCGTACGCGACCGCGCGATCGGTGTTCGAAGATTTTCTCGCGCAATATCCGACCAACGAGCTCGCCGGCGAGGCGCAATGGAACATCGCGCGCAGCTATGACGGCGAAAACAATCCGGTCGCCGCCGATTCGGCGTACGCACTGGTCGTCTCGAAATATCCGAAATCGGAGCATGCACCCAACGCGCTCTACAAGCGCGCGCTGATGGCGAAGAGCACGAATCCGGCCGCGTCGAAGGCACTTCTTCAGCAGTTGCTGGACCAGTACCCGAGGTCTCCCGAGGCGATCACCGCGGCGGACATGATCAAGAAGCCGTAACGCCTGTTTCACCAGGGACAATCTCCTGCCACTCGATCAGCCGGACAACGCCTCTGAAATGCCGTTCCTCGATCACCTCGAGGAACTGCGCTGGCGCATTCTCAAGAGCCTGCTCGGCATTGCGATCGCGTTCATCTTCACGTTCTGGCTGACGACCGCGTCCGGCGTCGATGTCATCGCCATCGCGACCGCGCCAGTCGAGAAATACCTCCACGGCAAGACGCTCGTCTACACGGGCCCGATCGAGCCGTTCATGATCCTGCTGCAGGCGGCGGGCGTGCTGGCCGTGATCATCGCTTTTCCGGTCGTGGGGTATCAGATCTGGGCATTTTTGTCGCCGGCGCTTTCGAAGTCCGAGCGGAAGGTGCTGATCCCGGTGCTCATCGCGGCGACGCTGCTCTTCCTGGCGGGCGTCGCGATGTCGGTGTTCGTGTTCGTGCCGGTGACGATGGGACTGATGGAAAAGCTCCCGCATGCGTCGATCACCCCGATGCTTACGGTGGCGGAATATTTCAGCTTTTTGTTCTCGGTCTCGCTCGCGTTCGGCGCGATGTTCGAACTTCCCATCCTCATACTCACGCTGACCGCGATTGGCCTCGTTACGCCGCAGTTTCTCACCAAGTACCGCAGGCACGCGATCGTCGCGACGCTCATCGTTTGCGAAATCGTAACGCCGGGCGACTTCATCATTTCGACGCTGATGCTCTGGATTCCGGTGTACGGACTCTACGAGGTGAGCATCATCGTGTCGCGTTTCGTGTACAGGGCGCGGCTGAAACGCGAGCGGGAGGCGGAGCTGTCGGCAGGATCGACGGGGTGATGCGCCGCATGGGCGTCGCTCGCGTTGCATTCCGGTTTCTCGCTGCTGCGTTGGTCTCGGTGTCGGCGTGCGTGCTGATTCCGCGAGCCGTCGCCGCGCAGGGGGGCGCGCCGGGCTCCGTCGTGCCGGTTCCACCAGGACGCCAGCCGCAGCAGCCGCAGAAAAATCCGATGCGAACCGCCGAGGATTCCGCGCGCGCCAGGCGCGATTCGCTCAAGAATCAGCCGCTCGTGAAATGGCCGATCGCCGACGACGTCGCCGAATCGCTCATGAAAATGAACGGCTTTCGCTGGGTGCGTTACAAGGCGGACAAAGTCGTGTTCGGTGCGAGCGACAAATCCATCCTGCTCGTGCGGGAGGGAGCGGAGCGCGCGGCGGTGGAACGCGATCCGATGACACTCGTCGCCGACACCATCATGTACTCGGACAGCACGAACACGGTGACTGCGCGCGGGCCACCGGACTCGATCGTGCTTCACGACCCGTCCAAGAGCGAAGATGTCAACGCCGGCGGCCCGGTCGGACTCACGTACAACATGGGGAGCAAGGAAGGAAAGGGCGGCGGAATCCGCACATCGGCCAAGAGCACCGCCACGTGGTACGTGTACGCGCACCAGGCGGCATTCTCCGGCGACAGCGCGACCGCGCAGGGCCAGGCGTTCTATGGCCTCGACGGCACGATCACGAGCTGCGACGACACCCTGCCGCATTACCACTTTCAGGCGACCGAAATCAAGCGCATCGGCGGGACCGTGATGGTCGCGCGTCCCGCGATCCTGTACATCCAGGACATTCCGATCATGTGGTTCCCGTTCATCTTCCAGGACGCGCGGCCGGGACGCCACTCGGGAATTCTCACCCCGCAATTCGGCCTCACGGAATTGTTGCGCAACAGTCCCGACTACCGCCGCACGGTTTACAACACCGGCTATTACTTCGCGCTCAGCGATTACTACGACGCGCAGGTCTCGATGGACTGGCGCAGCGCCGCGAAATCGACCGCATTCGATCCCGGGTGGATCTGGTACCACGGCACGGCGCATTACAAGTGGAACAACCGCTTTCTCTCCGGCACGATCTCCGCGTCGGAGCAGAACCTGAGCGACGGCTCGTCGAACTTCACGCTCTCGTGGCAGCACGCGCAGAACTTTTCGCTCGCGTCGCATCTCACGATGAACCTGAACTACACATCCAACACGACCGTCCAGCGCAACACGGCGATCAATCCGATCGCGCCGCTCGCGACGATACTTTCGCAGATCGGCTACTCGCAGGACATGGGGCCGGTGTCGCTGCAAATCGGAGGCGAGCGCCGGCAGTATCCGGGGCGTCCGCAGGTCGACGCGAGCTATCCGAGCATCAGCCTCACGTCGAAGCCGATCAACGTGAACAGCTGGCTGCTCTGGACGCCGAGCATGACGTTCACGTCGGCGTCGAGCCAGCATCTCGATTCGCAGGGCGATTTTGCATACCGCTATTCGACCCTTTCCGACGGGACACTCGACAGCGCCAAGGTCGATCGCAGCACGCGCAACACGCAGATGGCGCTGAACACGCCGTTCAAGATCGGTGATTTTCAGGTGACCGCGGCGGTGCGCTTCGGCGACACCGAGGATGACTTTCCGCAGATCCGCACGATCCTCAATCCGCTCGATACGGCGGCGCGAACGACGCGCGTCTATCAGCGCACTTATCTCGAGACGGTCGATTTCGACCTCAGCGTCGCGACGCCGCAGCTGATCAAGAGTCAGTGGAACATTACGCCGAACATTTCGATCGCGAACGTCGATCCGGCCGCGTACTTCGTGCGCAGCGAACGCACCGGCGCGGCATGGGTCTCACAGAGCAAGCGTCTTTCGTATGGTTTGAGTGTCTCGCCGACGTTCTACGCGTTCTTCTTCGACAACACCGGACCGTTCACCAAATGGGTGTCGAAGTGGCGCAACTCGATCACGCCGTCGCTTTCATTTTCCTACTCGCCGCAGGCGAACGTGAGCGCCGAGTTTCTCGAGGCGACGGGCCGCTCGCCGATCGGCTACCTCGGCGCGCTCGCGCAAAAACAGGCGACGCTCGCGCTCTCGACGAACATCGAGGCGAAACTGCACATGGGGGGCGATTCCGATATCACGCACCCGGAACTCGCGAAGAAGCTCAAGGTGCTTCAGCTGACATTCACCCCGCTCACCTGGGATTTCGAGCGCGCGCAGCAGACGCACAAGACCGGATTCAGCACCGACATCTTCGGATATACGCTGCGTTCGGATCTGCTTCCGGGGTTCGATTTCGGCTCCAATTACTCGCTGTTCCAGGGCAGCGTCCTCAGCGATTCGGCGAAGTTCTCGCCGTATCTCACCGACATTCACGCCACGTTCAACATCGACCCGCGATCGTCGCTCGTGCATTGGATTTCGCGCGTCTTCGGCGGCGCGCCGCCGCCTCCGCCGGTCAAGAGCGGAACGGATACGACCGCGTCGCTGCAGCGCCGGGATTTGTCGCAGACCGATCAAACCGTCGCGCAGATGCAGACGGTCACGGGTCCCAACTCGCCGCAGAGTCCGCTGCAGGTTCCACCGAGCGGGCAGGGATTCAACGCGTCGCTGACGTTCACGAAAAATCAGCAGCGGCCGCCGGTCGGCGGGAATGTCCTGCAGTTTGATCCCACGCTGCAGTGCCAGTCGCTGCAACAGGTCAATCCGATTCAATACGATCTGTGCGTGCGCAACGCGCTCGCGACACCGCAGGTCGATCCGGCGAATTCGACCACGACGGCCGGTGGAACGGTGATCCAGTATCCGCCGACGATGAACGTCGCGTTCCGCACCTCGTTCGATCTGACGCCGAAATGGAGCGCCAGCTGGCAGACCAACTACGATCTCGAACTGCGCCAGTTCGGCGCGCAGACGCTGTCGCTCTCGCGCGACTTGCACGACTGGCGCGCGGTGTTCGGATTCACGCAAGCGCCGAACGGAAATTTTGCGTTTACTTTCTTTATCTCGCTAAAGGCCCAGCAGGACGTGAAGTTCAACTACAATCGGAACGATTACCGGCAGCCGTGAGCGATGAGCTTTGAACTAATGCTCGGGGTTGTGAGCTGTCTGTCTTCCTGACGTCGGTACGAGCTTATAGCTGCCGGTGGTCTGAAACAGCCAACGGGCAGCTCACCGCTCTCACCGACGTCAGGAAGACAGAAAACCGTCAGTTCATAGCAGCCGTTTTCAGTTCCAAGTCCAAGTCGGTACCTTTGAGCATGCCCGCGTCCCCCCTTCAGCTCGACGGCCAGACTCTCACCATCGCCCAGGTTCGCGCCGTCGCAGAGAGCGATGGGCAAGTGGCGCTGAGCACTGCTGCTGCGACCCGAATGGCTGCCACGCGCAAAGTCGTCGACGGCATCGTCGCGCGAAACGACGTCGTGTACGGCATTACGACGGGGTTCGGCAAACTCAGCGACGTCGCGATTCCGCCCGACAAACTCGCCGCGCTGCAAGTCAATCTCGTTCGCAGCCATTCCGTAGGCGTCGGGACACCGCTTCCGCGCCGCGAAGTGCGCGCGATGATGCTCTTGCGCGCCAATGTCCTCGCGAAAGGCTTCTCCGGCGCGCGGCCGGCGCTCTCGGAACTGCTCTGCGCGATGCTCAACGCCGATCTCTGGCCGATTGTCCCGGAGCAGGGGAGCGTCGGCGCGAGCGGCGATCTTGCGCCACTGGCGCACCTCGCGCTCGCGCTGATCGGCGAGGGCGATTTGATGCATGGGAGTCAACGCGGCACGGCGGCCGCGCTGCTCAAGAGCGCCGGGCTCGCGCCGATTGTTCTTGGTCCCAAAGAAGGACTTTCGCTCATCAACGGCACGCAGGCCCACACGGCCGTCGCCGCGCTCGCCGTTGGCGACGCGCGC
>DASYSH010000452.1:0-2369 GCA_036003525.1 Gemmatimonadaceae bacterium
CGGCGCGAGCACCGCCATGATCTTCGCCCATGCGTCCAGTTCTTTCTTCCTGTCCACCTGTATCCGCGAATAGTCGACGATGTCGCGATCCGGTCCCATCAATCGAACGTACGCGAAATCCGAAGTCGGCTTCTCGGCAAGCATCTCCATCGTCCGCCGCGGAATCCATTTTCCATCGACGAGCGCGAGCGCGATGTGATGCTCCGCGAGCAGCGCGATGATGCCGTCGTTGATCCATCCCTTCTGCCGAAACTCGATCGCAAATTTTATGTCCGGCGGAAGCGCCGGAAGATACGCCGCGAGCGCCGGCAGCTCTGACGGCCCGAAATCCGGCCCAAGCTGAATCAGAACCGGCCCGAGCTTTTTTCCGAGCTCGCGGGCGGCATCAAAAAATTGATTCGACACATCCTCCGCGCCGCGCAGCCGCAGCTCGTGCGTGATCTCCTGCGGCAGCTTCAGCGCGAACCTAAAATCGTCGCCGGTGCGTGACGCCCACCCGCGCACGGTCTTCACCGCCGGGATCGCGTAAAAGGTCGAGTCCACTTCCACGGTGTCGAATGCGCGCGCGTATGTCGTGAGAAAATCAGCCGGCCGCGTTTTGATGGGATAGAACGGGCCAACCCACGCGTCGTAGTTCCAGCCGCACGTGCCAAGCCGGATTTTTCTTTCGGTCGACATCGCCTGAATGTGGCGCCGCTGCGGCGAACGCGCTAACCCGAAACTTTCGGCCGCTCGTTCAGCACCAGCCAGTACAACTCGAGCGATTTGACGAGCTCGAGCAGCGTCTCGAACGAGACCGGCTTCACGAGATACGAGTTCGCGCCGAGTTCGTACGCGCGATCGACGTCACTGTCGTTCTTCGAAGACGTGAGCACGACAATCGGGATTTTCTTCAGGCCCGGACGCTCCTTCACCCACTCCAGCACTTCGAGGCCCGTGCGTCGTGGAAGCTTCAGATCGAGCAGCACCAGCACCGGCAGCGGATGCTTCACGCGGTCGGCGAACTCACCCGTGCCCTCGAGATACGCGACCGCGTCGTCGCCATGACGCACGACCTGCAATGGATTCACCATTCCCGCGCGACGGAACGCGCGCTGCAGGAGCATCACGTCATTCTCCTCGTCCTCGACGAGCAGAATCGGCTGGTTCGCTACACTCACGATGACGATCCTCCCCCTGCGGATGCCAGATCGATCCAAAAGCGGCTTCCCGATCCCACGTCGGAAATTACACCGACGTGGCCGCCCATGCGCTCCACGCTCTTCCGCACGATCGCGAGCCCGATGCCTGTGCCCGGATAATTCCCGTTATCGTGCAGACGTTCGAACACGCCGAACACGCGCTCGTGATGCGCGGGATCGATGCCGATTCCGTTGTCTTCCACCCACAGCCGCGTGCGCCCGTTGTTGCGCTCGGCGTGAATGCGAATCAGCGGAGTCCGGCCCGAGGGCATGAATTTCACGCCGTTCGCGATGAGATTCGCCACGGATTGCACGAGCGCCACCCGGTGGGCCGTCACCATCGGAAGATCCGGCGCGACCTGAACGTTTGCTCCCGAGCTCACCACGTCCGCCTCGACCTGCTCGAGCGCCTCTTCCGCGACCTCGTGCAGGCTCACGCTGGTGAGGCCCATATCACTGCGGCTCACGCGGCTGTACGAAAGCAAATCCTGAATGAGCGCATCCATCCGCTTGGAACCGGCGACGACCCGTTCTGCATAATCCTTGCCGACCTCGTCGAGCTGATCGCCGCAGTCTTCGAGGAGCGCCTGGCTGAATCCGTGCATCGCGCGAAGCGGCGCGCGAAGATCGTGCGAAATCGAATGACCGAACGTCTCGAGTTCCTCGTTCCGCTCGCGCAGCTGCTCGGTGCGCTCGCGCACTTTTTCCTCGAGTCCCTCACGCGCCGATTCGACCTGTTTCACCATCGTGTTGAATGCGCGGGACAAATCGCCGAGTTCGTCGGCGCGGCCCGCGTCGGCGACGGTGGAATGATCTCCAGCGGCAAGTGCTGACGCGGCATCGGTCAGTTCGGTGAGCGGCTTGGTGATCGAGCGGCTGACCACCCACACGAGCAGAGTCGCAATGACGAGAACCGCGAGTCCGATCCCCACCGCGCGGCGGAGAAATGCGTTCGCGGGTTCCATGACGGCGTCGCGCGAGAACTCGACGAGCACCATCCACGGCACATTCGCGAGCGCATGCGTCGTCGCCACGACGGGGCTGCCGCCCGCGCGTGTGTAATTCTGAATCTTGCCCGGTGTGAGATCGACGCCCTCCGGAGGCTTCGGAGCTGTAGTGACGAAATCCGTCCACACATCGCCGCGATCGTTGCCCATGTACAGTGACGCTTTTCCGCCGAGCAGTCCC
>DASYSH010000453.1:0-7109 GCA_036003525.1 Gemmatimonadaceae bacterium
GCGACGACGAGTGCGATCGCCGCCTCGGCATGCGTGCCGAGACCGATCGCATTGAGGACGATGAGTGTGGTCACGAGCGAACTTCCCGGAACACCCGCGCCCGAGAATGCAGCGACGGTCGAAACGAGAACGATCGTGAGCAGCGTCCCCGGTCCGAGCGCGATGCCGTAGAGGTTCGCGATGAATACGGCGGTCACCGCCTTGTAGATCGCGGCACCGTTCTTGTTCAGCGTCACGCCAGTTGGGAGCACGAAACTCGCAACTTCGTTTGACACGCCGAGGCGGTCGCGCGCGGCTTCGATGCTCACAGGAAGCGCGACGCTCGACGACGCCGTGGAAAACGCAAGCATGAGCACATCGCCGGTCTTGCGCAGAAAATCCATCACGCCCAGCTGCGCACCGACGCGCAGGGCGGGGAGGAGCACGGCGAGCACGTGCACCAGCGTCGCCGCTAGAACGACGACGCAATACATCGCGAGGCTCCGCAGCAAATCCAGTCCCGACTTGGCCACGGTCGCGGCAATGAGAAAAAACACCGCCGCGGGCGCCAATTTCATGAGCCAGCGAATCACGATCATCGAGAGGTCGTTCACACCGCTGAAAAAACTCAGCACCGTCCGTTTTCCATCGCTCTGCATTGCGGTTGCCGCCGCGCCGAAAATGCATACCGCGACAATCAACGGCAGCAGTTCACCCTGCGCCGCCGCCGCGAACGGATTCGACGGGATCATCGCGAGCAGCGTCTGCGTGAGCGTCGGTGAAACCATCTGGCCCGCGGCGGTGCCGTGCTGCTCGAACTGCGTCGTGAGCGCGTCGCGCGTCGCGCTGTCCAGTCCTTCGCCGAGCCGTGTCACGAGCGCCGCGATCAGCCCGATCGTCGCCGCGATCACAGTCGATCCGGCGAACCACGCGAGTGTTTTTCCGCCGATGCGCCCGAGCTTTCGAATGTCGCCGAGCGATGCGACGCCGAGAAAGAGGCTCGCGACGATCAGCGGCACGATCGTCATCGACAAGAGCCGGATGAACATCGTGCCCAAGGGTTCCAGCGCGAGAACGATGCGGTGCAGCGCGTCGAGCGCAGGCAGCCGCGCGGCGATTCCCACCGCGATTCCCGCGGCAAGTCCCACCAGGATCTTCGTCTGCAGTTTCATCGCGCGGCTTTCAGTTCTTCGAGCGTCTCGGCGAGCGCGGTGAGCGTGCGGTCCACGTCGGCAACGCGAATGTCGCCCATGTGTCCGATGCGAAACGATGTCTCCTTGTATTTGCCCAGTCCGCCCGCCGTGAGAATGCCGCGCGCGCGGATCCCGTCGCGAATATCCTTGGGTGAAACGCCCGGCGGTGCGGCGATGGCCGTGAGCGTTGCGGAGAACGACCCGAGGTCGGGGCACTGGAGGGTGAGCCCGAGCTGTTTCGCGCCGGTCCGCGTTTGCGCGGCCATCTGCGCATGGCGCTGATAGACGCGATCGAGTCCCTCCTCGTGCATCAGCCGCAGAGCCTCCGCGACCTGCAAAACGATGTCGACCGGCGGCGTGCCGGGTGTTTCAGGAAAGTCTTTCGACACTTCCGTGCGAATCGCGGCGAAGTCGAAATAGTTGCGCGGAAGCTTGCCCGATTTCGCCGCGGACCAGGCGCGATCGCTCAGCGCGACGAATGACAGACCGGGGCTCGACATCAGGCACTTCTGACTCGCGGTCGCGGCAAAGTCCACGTGCCACTCGTCGAACGCGAACGGCATCCCGCCGATCGACGAAACGCCGTCGACCATCACGAGTGCGTCGGGACACATGATGCGAGCGGTCCGCGCAATCGCGGCGACGCTGTTGCTCACGCCGGTCGACGTGTCGGAGTAGGTGAACGCGATCGCGCGCACGTGCGGGTGCGCTTCGAGCGCGGCGCCGAGTTCTATGGGATTGATCGCGTGCGTCCAGTCGGTGCACACGCGATGCACAACAATTCCGTACGACTCAGCGAATCCCGCCCACATTTCGCCGAATTTACCGTTGCAGCAGACGGCGATCTCGTCACCCGGCGAAAAGAAATTGCAGACCGCCGCTTCGAGCGCTCCGCGGCCCGTCGTGTGCACCGGAAGCACGCTCGACATCGTGCCGAACACCGGCTTCATCAGCTCGATCACGGCCGCCAGCTCGCCGGAAAACTCGCGGGTGCGGTGATGGATCATCGGGCGGGCGCCCGCGCGCAGCACGCGATCCGGAACGCGCGTCGGTCCCGGCGTCATGAGGAGCAGCGGAGCGTCCGCGGCAGAACTCACTCGATGACTCCCTTTTTTCGGAGCGTCTCGTCAATCTCGGCTTTGAAAATTTGTCCGGCGTCGATTTCCGCGATCCGCTTTTCGTCGCGCGACATCAGCTGCGTCACGAGTTCGATGATCTGCGACGCACTGTCGCGCGGCACGACGGCAATTCCATCCGCGTCGCCGATGACGACGTCACCAGGCGCAACAACGGCCCCGCCGCAGCTGATCGGCACGTTGATTTCCCCCGGACCGTCTTTGTCGCAGCTGCCGGGGCAAACCGTGCGGCTGTACGCGGGAAATGCGAGACGCGTGATCCCCTCGACATCGCGCAGCGCGCCGTCGACGATGATCCCGCCGAGTTTCGCGGCGACCGCGGTGTGGCACATCAACTCGCCGAACACCGCGCTCGTGAGATTTCCGCAGGTGCTGACGACGACGATCTCACCGGGCTTCGCAACCTGCAGTGCTTTGTGCACCATGAGATTGTCGGCGGGCCGGCACTGAACCGTGACCGCGAATCCGCAGAGCGGAAGATGACTGCGTGATTGAATCCCGGGATCCATGAATCCAAACCGGCCCATGGCGTCGGCGACGTTCGAACTTGCGAGGCCGCGGTAGCGCTCGAGGAGATCGGCGCTGAGTTGAGGCGGGGAGGGCAGGACCCGGAAGCCGGGGTGGGACATGTTCGCGTTCTCCTGAGGAAAAAACTGATTCTGCTCAGGGAAAGTTACGGGGCGCAGGGTCGGGGGGATACTGGGGGAAACGGACGACACGGGTTCTGAGTAATGACAACAAAAGGGATGGGTACACGGACGTTGGTAACGGATTAATGAACTAACGGCGACGGGACAGATCGGTTTTTGCACGAACGACGACGGGACAGGCCGTGTGCGATTCCTTCGCCGCACCAACCTGTCCCGTCGCCGTTAGTTCACGCCTAAAATACCTGCGCCTGTTAACTCATCCCTTTTGTTGCGATAACTCAAAACCGTTGTTGGGTTTTTTGTTAGCGCCAGTGCCCCTCAACGAGGTACCATCCATTCCGATCATGCTCCCAGTGATGCGGCACCCACTCCCGTCTCCCCTCTATCGGCCGCTCCCACCGGCCGCCGATCCATTCATAATTCCCGCCGCGGTATCCCCAGTATCCTTTGATCCAGACGTAGCCAGCGCCAGGAGTCGCCGGAATCACCTCGACACGCTCCACCGGCGGACGCGCCGCGACGTACACCACACCCATCCTCGGCGGTCGCGCATACACCATGCACCCCGACATCGGCGCGGTGAAAACCGCTGCGGCAAACAGTGCGTAAACTCTGCGATCGATTTTCATTGTCTCCTCCTTATCCGCGCTTCGGCACTCCGGCGCGCGCAGGTTCCGGAAATGCGTACCCTCTCACTCCGTGAGGACGGTACGGCGTTTCCAGTGAGACGCATTCATCATCGGAGAGGTTAAGGCCCACTGCCCTAATCGCCGTTTCGAGGTGTTCGATCTTCGTCGCGCCGACAATCGGCGCCGCGACACCCGGCCGGCTCATCAGCCATGCGAGCGCGACTTCGGACATCGAAACTCCGCGAGCTTTCGCGACTTTCTCCACGGCGTCGACGACGTTCCAGTCGTCGGGACTGTCGTAGAGCTGCTCCGTGTATTTGTCGTTGCCCGCGCGCGCGGTGCCCGCGTCGACGATTTTCGCGCTCGCCGGACGCGAGCGCGCAAGCAGGCCGCGCGCCAGCGGGCTCCATGGCACGAGCCCCACGCCCTCATTGAGACAGAGCGGAATCATCTCACGCTCTTCTTCGCGGTACATCAGGTTATAGTGGTTCTGCATCCCGACGAATTTCGACCAGCCGTTTTTCTCTGAAGTCTCGAGCGCCTTCGCCATGCGCCACGCGGGGCCCGAACTCGCGCCGAGATAGCGCACTTTTCCCCAGCGAACGAGATCATTGAGCGCCTCCATCGTTTCGTCGATCGGCGTTTTCTCGTCGAAGCGATGGATCCAGTAGAGATCGATGACGTCGACGCCGAGGCGTTTGAGGCTCGCGTCGCACGCCTGCATGACGTGCTTGCGCGAGAGTCCGCCCATATTCGGGCCGCTCGTCATCGGGAAATTCAGTTTCGTCGCCAAAACAATTTCTTCGCGGTTCGCGAATTGTTTGAGCGCGCGACCGGTGACTTCCTCGCTCGCGCCGAGCGAGTACATATCGGCGGTGTCGAAGAAATTGATTCCCGCTTCGACCGCCTTGCGGAAGAACGGCTGAGCGGCGGGTTCGTCGAGGACCCACGGCCGCCATTTGGAACTGCCGAAACTCATACAGCCGAGGGCTAAGCGGGAAACCGTAAGGCCGGTTCTACCGAGTTGGATGTATTCCATATCTCAAACTAACTCTTCCCTCCCACGAACGCTCACCGCTAAATCGCCGGCCGCTTGTCGCTCACCGCCAGGCGGGAAAAGCTCAGAGCGCACAGCTTCTCCTGTTTCAGCGGTGAACAACAAGCGCTGGGCGATTTAGCGGCGAGCTACACACTAGTCGTCTCCTTGACCCACAACGCGCAACACAGTCGTTTTGATCCAGCCCCCTCTGGAGAATCGCATGCGCCCCGCCCCCACAATCGCACTGATCGCTCTGCTGCTCGCTCCCCTCGCGAGCGCGAACGCGCAGGCTCTGAAAGTTTTGAATCTCGCCGACTACGGCCGTTGGAATCGCATCACCTCCACCGGGCTCTCGCCCGACGGTAAGTGGATGACGTATGCGTACCAGCCCAACGAAGGCGATGCCACGCTGTATGTGAAGCAGCTGGACGGTGACAAAGTTTTTACAATCCCGATTGGATCGGCTGGCGGCGCAGCCGGCGGTGATCCGGCGGCGGGCGGCGGGCGCGGCGGAGCGGGCGCCGGCGCGCAGTTCTCCGATGACTCGCGCTTCGTCGCCTACTATGTCAATCCACCTGACGCTGGCGGCCGGGGCGGCCGCGGCGCTGGTGGCGGAGGACGCGGCGGCGCGCCGCCGGCGCAGGGTGCGCGCGGCGGTGCCGCGCCGGCCGGTGCGGCCGTTGCCGTGCGCAGGCTCGAAATCCTCAACCTCCAAACCGGCGAAAAATTCCCCGTCGCGAACGCAAACTCGTTTCGCTTCTCCAAAGGATCGAAGTGGCTCGCGATTCGTTTGAACAAGAGCATCGCCACGCTCGCCAACGACGGCGCCGATCTCGTCGTTCGCGATCTCACCACCGGATCGACGCGCAACATCGGCAACGTCAATCAGTACGAATTCGATGCGTCCGGCGCACTCCTCGCGTACACCGTCGATGCCGCCGAACGACTCGGCAACGGCGTCTACGTCGATGATCTCGCGAGCGGCGGAACGCGCGCGCTCAGCACTGCGGCCATGGATTATTCGCAGCTGACGTGGAGCGACGAAGGGAGCAATCTCGCCGTGCTTCGCGGCGACAAGGTGAAGGATTACCGGCAGAAAGCGAACACGCTCCTCGCGTGGACGGCGATCACTCCCACGAACGCCACGAAACTCGAATGGGATCCCGCGGCCGATGCCGGTTTCCCGCGCGGCCACGTGCTCAGCGAGTTCAGCGCGTTGCGCTGGAGCAGGGATGGCTCGACGCTGTTCGCCGGCATCAAAGAGCAGGAGCTTGAAATTCCGGCTAGCGACTCGAGCAAGGCGAACGTCGACGTGTGGCATTGGAAGGACGTCGAGACGCAGGCGACGCAGATCCTTCGCGTCGCACAGGAACGCCGCGCGACGTTTACCGCGGCGATTAACGTCGCGTCAAAAAAATTCATACGCCTTGCCGATACGGCGATGCGCAACGTCACGCCGACCGCGAACTCCAAGTGGGTGATCGGCAGCGACGAAACTCCGTACCAACCGGACCGCAACAACACGCAGCGCCGCGCCGACTACTATCGCGTGAATGCGACGACCGGTGAGCGCGCGCTGATCGAGAAGAATCTCACGCGCACCTACGGCGCGTCGCCCGACAGCAAATGGTTCCTCTACATGAAAGACGCGCACATTCGCGCGTTCAATCTTGAGTCGGCAAAATCCGCTGATCTCGCGGCGAACGCCGGACGCGCGCTGATCAACGACGACGACGATCACGCCGCGGACAAGGCGCTGCGCGGTGTGGCGGGATGGTCGTCCGACGGAAAGTTCGTGCTGCTCAACGGCAAGTATGACGTGTGGCAGGTTCCGCTCGATGGCGGCGCGGCGACACGCCTCACCGGAACGGTCGGTGATGCGCAGCAGATCGTGCTCCGCGTCGTGCGGCCCGGCGCAGGCGGCCGCGGCGGTCGCGGAGGCGGTGGCGGCCGAGGCGGAGCCGCAGGCGACGACGCGGGCATCGACTTGTCGAAGCCTGTCATGCTCTCCGCGTACGGCGAGCTCACCAAGAAAAGCGGCTACTGGCAGGTCGCACCCGGCCAGCCCGCGAAGCCGCTGATCTGGGCCGACAAGGAAATCGCCGGCGTGCAGAAGGCCGAAAATGCCGATCGCCTCATGTTCACGCAGCAGACGTTCAGCGAATTCCCCGACTACTGGGTGAGCGACGCGACGTTCGCGGCGCCGAAAAAAATCACCGACGCAAATCCGATCATCAAAGAATATGCGTGGGGATCGAAAGTCCTGATCGACTACACCAACAGCAAAGGGAAAAAACTTCAGGGCACGCTGACGCTTCCGGCCGGATATCAGCCGGGAAAGAAATATCCGATGCTCGTGTATTTCTACGAGATTATGTCGAACACGCATCACACCTTCTCCATGCCGACGTTCGACGATCGTCCGCAGATGTCCACATACGCGAGCAACGGCTACATGGTGTTCCAGCCCGATGTCGTGTATG
>DASYSH010000454.1:0-2692 GCA_036003525.1 Gemmatimonadaceae bacterium
GACTCTTGATCGCGTTCTCGAGACCGCGAACAATGAGTTTTCCGGCCTCGGTCCACCCCAGATACTCGAACATCATGACGCCCGACAGGATCACGCTCCCAGGATTGATCTTGTCGAGGTTCGCGTACTTCGGCGCGGTGCCGTGCGTCGCCTCGAATACCGCGACGCCGTCGCCGACGTTTCCGCCGGGCGCGATGCCGAGTCCGCCGACCTGCGCAGCCGCCGCGTCGGAGACGTAATCGCCGTTCAGGTTCGGCGTCGCGATCACGTCGTAATCTTCGGGGCGCAGCAGCAGCTGCTGGAACATCGAGTCGGCGATGCGATCCTTGATGATCACGCCATCGGCGCGCGCCGTCGAACCCGCCTGCGTCAGATCCGCCTCGGCGATGACCTGATCCTTGAATTCGTCGCGCGCGATTTCGTAGCCCCAGTCACGGAATCCACCCTCGGTGAACTTCATGATGTTGCCTTTGTGCATCAGCGTCACGGATTTCTTGTTGTTCTTCAGCGCGTACTCGATCGCCATTTTTACGAGGCGCTTCGAGCCGAACGGCGACATCGGCTTGATGCCGATCGCCGAGCCTTCGCGAATTTTCTTTTTGAATTCGTCCTGGATGAAATTCCGCAGCTTGTCGGCCTCGGGCGTGCCCGCTCGAAATTCAATACCGGAATAAACATCCTCCACATTTTCGCGGAAGATGACGATGTTCACTTTTTCGGGGTGCTTCATGGGCGCGCCGACGCCCTTGAAATAGCGCACCGGACGGATGCATGCATACAGGTCGAGTTCCTGCCGCAGCGCGACGTTCAGCGAGCGGATGCCGCCGCCAACCGGCGTGGTGAGCGGACCCTTGATCGCGATCTTGAATTCGCGCACGGCTTCGAGCGATTCCGCGGGCATCCATTCGCCCGTGGCCTTGAACGCTTTTTCGCCCGCAAGAATTTCCATCCACGCGATCTTGCGCTTGCCGCCGTACGCGGCCTGCACGGCGGCGTCGAATACCCGCACCGATGCGCGCCAGATATCCGGGCCGGTTCCGTCACCCTCGATGAACGGAATGATCGGATGGTCGGGGACGATAAACTTTCCGCCTGACGCTTCGACGCGATCGCCTGCGGGAACTTTCGCGTATTTGTAGTTGCTCACTGTCCGTTCTCCCGAAACCACCGTTGAGCCGCTGCCACTCCGCTGCCGAGTGTAACGGGAATGCCCGTGTCGTTCAATGCCATTTCGACGCCCGCGAGCGCGCCCAGCACCATGAGTTCGTTGATGTCTCCGACGTGGCCGATGCGGAACACTTTTCCGACGAGCCGCCCCGTGCCGCCGCCGAGCGAAAGGTTGTATCGCTTGAACGCGACGTCGATCACTTTCTTCGCGTCGATGCCTTCCGGGACGACGATCGCGGAGACGGTATCCGAATGCGCCTTGGGATCACGCGAGCAGAGCTTGAGTCCCCATGCCGCGATCGCGCGGCGCACCCCTTCACCGAGGTGATGGTGGCGTTTCGCGACGTTGTCCATCCCTTCTTGCAGGAGCAAATCGAGCGCGGCGCGCAGCCCGAACAGGTGTGCGACGGGTGGCGTGTACGGGAAATAGCCTTCGGCGTTGTGCTTGATCTGGTCGCGCAGGTCGAAGAACGCGCGCGGGCACTTCGCCTGATCCAGGAGGCCGATCGCTTTCTTGCTCACGCACAGCAGGCCGATGCCCGGCGGCATCATGAATCCCTTTTGCGACCCCGCGATCGCGAAATCGACCTTCCAGTCATCGAATTTGAAATCGAGCGATGCGACCGAACTCACGCCATCCACATAGAGCAGCGCGGGATGCACGGCCTTGTCCATCGCGCGGCGCACGGCGGCGATGTCACTCGTCACACCGGTCGCAGTTTCGTTGTGCACGACGAGCACGGCCTTGATCTCGCGGCTCGTATCGGCGGCAAGCAGTTCGCCGATGCGCTCGGGCGGCACCGGGTCGCCCCACTCGACGTCGATCACATCGACATTGAGACCGAGGCGCTGCGCCGTGTCGATGAACAGCGTGCTGAACTGTCCGTTGCGCACGGCGAGCACGCGATTGCCCGGCGAGAGCGCGTTCACCAGCGATGCTTCCCACATCGCCGAACCCGAACCGGCGAACACGAACGGCTGGCCGCTCGAGCTGCCGAAAACTTTCAGGAGATCCGGAAAAACGGTGCGGATCAAATCCGGTGCCGCGGACGAACGATGGTCGACCATCGGCCGGTCCATCGCGCGCAGCACGCTGTCGGGAACGTTGGTCGGCCCTGGAACGAAAAGAAAATGACGGCCCGTCTTCATACGATGGCTTTGAGGCGAGAGAGATTTTCGACTGCACGTTCGAGCGTTTCATGCTTCTTGCAAAATGCGAACCGGATATAGCGCTTCCCTTCCGGCGCGCCGGGACGGTAGAAGCTCGAGCCGGGAACCGTGGCGACCTGGATTTCCTTCGTCATCCATTTCGCGAACGTGACGTCGTCGCGATCGTCGAGATCGGAGAAGTCGGCCATGATGAAGTACGCGCCGTCGGGAACGGCAAACTTGAACCCGGCCTCACGCAGCGCGGCGCTCAGGAACTCGCGCTTGGCTTTGTATCCGTCGGAAAGTTTCGTGTAATACGAATCGTCGAACCCGTAACCGATCGCGGCCGCGTCCTGTAGCGGCGCCGGCGCGCCGA
>DASYSH010000455.1:0-6796 GCA_036003525.1 Gemmatimonadaceae bacterium
GCAGCGGGAATGCGAGATGCTGCACCTCGGAAAGTTCGACCGTCGCAATCCGCGTTTCTTCCAGCGATGGCTTGAAATACCAAACGAACTTTCCAAAACCAACGACGCCGTCCCACCGCTGGTCCTGCTTGTCGGCCCGCGCTTCGCCGAGCAGGCGCATTTCCAGAAGCGACTGCGGCCCGCCCATGCCGGCGTAGAAATCGCCCGACATGAAATAGTCGCCGCCCGATGGTGACGACATGATGCTCGGTCCCGCGAACAGGCCGAACTGCGTGCCGATTCCGATGTCCTGCTCGCCCGTGATCGCGTCGAAACCGCGCACCACGCGGAACTTCAACGCGCGAATCCCCGCTATGAGGCCCACGCGCAGCACGGTCATCGGACCGTACCGGTTGTCGATTTCCGGCAGACTTGGAGCGGGAACAAGAGCGGTATCGGTCATGAACACGCCGTGCGCCGCCGTGTTCACCGCTTCGCCCATCACCATCGCGCCGAGCACGATCACCGTGCCGCGAGTATTGATTGGACCGAGACGCACGCCGAATCCCGCGTCGTATCCCGCACGCTTCACGTCGATGAAAACATCCTGGCCGACCGGGCGCGTGAGATCGTAAAAGCCGTTGACCTCGGCGGCGCCGAAATGAAATCCATTGGGCTGCTGGTCTGTCAGGAACGGTTTCGCGAACTCGAACCGGAGTGCATCACCCTGCGGATGCAGATCACCGCCGATCGCGAGTGTATATGGATGTCCGAATGCGCCGTACTGCACGATGTCGCCGCCGTATCCGCTGCGGAATTGGAATCCACGCTCGGCGCTGAGTTCGACCGTCGTGCCCATCCCGTTCAAATTTTCAGTTCCGACCTGAATCGACGACACCGACCCGTTGCTGGTGCTCCCGCCGAGGATCGGCGCGAAATCATCGACGGTATTGACGACGATTTTCACGCTGTCCTGTCCGACGTGAACGGCACGCACCGTTGCGGCAGCGATGAACCGCTGTGCGCGGAGCAGGCGCTCGGATTCGCTGCGGTCGAGTTCGCGGCACCGGTGTCCCGCGTGTACCCGGAGGTATGCTTCGATCACCCGCCGGTTTGTCGGGGCCCGGTGCATGCCCATGAAGTGCGTGACGTCCTTCCACACGTCGGAAACGAGCGCCGAGCCCGGAGGATGGCTGTAGATCTCCACACTGGAAATCATCTCGCCGCGGCACATCGCCGACGGGGCGACGATCGTATCCGCCGACGTTTGCGCGAATGCGGCGGCCGGAAGGGCCAGCAGCATGGCCGGCCATAGGCGGAAGAGGGTCCGAGATTGCACTCCCAACGTTGGCGGTCCGCACCCCCGGGCGGTACTAGCCAATTCGCGTAGCTTTTCTGGGGGATACGCTACCCCCAACGGTTTCACCCGCACTTGTGTCCAACCCTGCCGAGACGATGCTGAGAGCCGCAATCGCGACCTCGCCGGACAATCCCGACGATGAACGTTCGCTGATCGCCCTCGCGGCGGTCGGTGACCGCGTGGCTTCGCGTGCGCTGTACGACCGGCATGCGGCCCGGGTGCACCGTCTCGCGTACCGAGTCTGTGGAGATCCGGATCTCGCAGAGGACCTTACGCAGGAAGTGTTCGTCAAAGTGTTCCGGTCGCTCAATCAGTTCAGGGGCGATTCGGCGTTTTCGACCTGGGTACACCGCATCGCAGTCACGGTTTCGCTGAACGCGATGCGAAAGGTGAAGCGGCTGCGGGAGCGGGAGGCGGATCTCGATGAAGCGCATCAGCACGAATTCGAACCTGATGCGATCGACCCGGATCTGCGGGCACGGCTGGCGGCGGCCATCGAGGCGCTGCCGGATGGCGTTCGGATCGCGCTGGTGATGCACGCCATCGAAGGGTACACGCACGCCGAGATCGGTCAGGCGCTCGGCATCGCGGAAGGAACGAGCAAGGCAAAAGTGTTCGACGCGCGGGCGCGGCTGAAAAAAGCGCTCGCCGATTATCAAGAGGAGCAGTGACGATGTCTTTTGACGACAAACGGCTCGACGAAATTCTCAATGATGCGGTGCGTTCGTATCGCAATCCGCCTGAAGCGCCGCTCGACGCGATCTGGTCGCGCGTGGAAGCGGAGGCGTTCTCCGCGCCGCGAATTCAAAGAGCGCCATCATGGCGTGTATTCGCCGGCGCGATCGCCGCGACGCTCGTGTTTGGGGTTGTCATCGGACGCGTGTCCGCGGGGCGCGAACTTTCCGCGCCGCTCGCGGCAACCGCAACCAAGACGCCCGCACGGCTCGCATCCAATACCACGGCCGATCCATACGAACGCACGACGCAGGAATTCCTCGGTCGCACCGCCGTGCTGCTCGCGGCGCTCCCCACGCGTGGTCATTCCGGAACGAACGACGCGCAGCTCGCCGAACAGGCGCGCACGCTGCTTGGCACCACGCGGCTGCTGCTCGACTCGCCCGTCGCGCAGGAGCAGCGCATGAAGGACCTGCTCCAGGATCTCGAACTCGTGCTCGCACAGGTCGCGCGTTTGCAGTCGCAGCGCCCGGGCGAAGCCATCACCCTGATCAACGAAGCGCTCGAAGAGAGGGACGTCGTGCCGCGCATTCGCTCGGCCGTCGCCGGACTCTCGATCAGCGACTACTAGGATTTCAAAGGAGACCACATGTATCGCAACACGTTCGTAATGATGCTCGCAGCAGCGCCGCTGATGGCGCAAGTCGCAGTTCGTCCGCTTCCCGATCCGGCCGCTCGCGCCGAAGCCAGAGCCGAAGGACAGGCCGCGGCCCAGGCCGCGCGCGCCGACGCGATGGAGGCACGCGCAGAAGTGCGCGCGTTCGGCGCCGGTCCGGCGCGCACAATGCAGCTCGACATGGTGCGCCCGATGATCGGACAGGTTTCGGTCAATACGATGGTCTCGCCTGCGTTTGAAAATTTCGGTCCGGGAATCGGTCAGGGCATCGGCGGCGGAATCGGTGGCGGCTTCGGCGGCGGCCCCTTTGCATCGGGCGGCAATTTCCGCACGATGGCGCCGCAGGGCTGGGCTCCGCAGGATCCGGCGGACTCGCTGTACCGACAGGCGCAGCAGGCGATGAGCCGCGGCGACTATCGCCGCTCCGCGAGCCTGTTCAAGGAACTTCCGGCGAAACAGCCGAACTCGGTATACGCGTCCGATGCCATGTACTGGCAGGCGTTCTCGCTGTATCGCATCGGCGGAACGACCGAACTGCAGGAAGCGCTCGCGGTCCTCGACGCGCGCAAGAGCAAGTATCCGGCGGGACGCCTCCGCGGCGGCGACGGCGATCCGGCGCTTGCAACGCGCATCGCAGGCGTGCTGTCCGCGCGCGGACTCGGCAGCCAGGATCTCGTGAAGCGCGCGCTCACCGAAGGAAACGGCGCGTGCGATTCGGAAGACCAGTCGGTTCGCGCCGAAGCGCTGAACGCGCTGCGCCAGACCGATCCGGACGAAGCGCTCGCGCAGGCGAAGAAAATTCTCGGACGCAAAGACGACTGCTCCGTGCAGCTTCGCCGCAGCGCGCTCTGGCTGATTGCGAACAAGAAGGATGCTTCGGCGACGGCGACGCTCGTGAGCGTCGCGAAGAGCGATGCGTCAATCGAATTGCGCGCCGAAGCGACCGGCTTCCTCGGGTCGATGGGCAACGACGAATCACTCGCCGCGCTCGAAGACCTCATGAAATCGGATGATGAGCGCGTGCAGCGCGCCGCGGTTCGCGCCCTGACCACGCATCCGAGCCCCCGCGCGCGCGTCGCGATGCGCTCACTGATCGAGAACAACAGCGCCAACGAGCAGCTCCGCATCACGGCGATCGACGCGTACAACACGGATCGCTCGACGCTCGACGACGCCACGTGGCTTCGCAGCGTGTATGCCAAGATCGACAACGCGCGCATCAAGGCCCGCATCGTTTCGGCGGTCGCGCGCATCGGCGGCGAGCAGAATCAGCAGTGGCTCATCTCGCTCGCAAA
Source organism: Gemmatimonadaceae bacterium (assembly GCA_036003525.1). GTDB lineage: Bacteria > Gemmatimonadota > Gemmatimonadetes > Gemmatimonadales > Gemmatimonadaceae > Fen-1231. Next base: position 3,986 of record DASYSH010000455.1, read on the forward strand.
GAACGAAGATGAGTCGCTCGACGTGCGGCAGAATGCGTTCCGTTCGGTTGCGCGTATCGCGGACATCGGCACGCTCAGCAAGTTCTACGACGGCGTGTCGGCGCGTCCGCTGCGCGAAGAGATCGTGAACGCGCTCGCCGACCGCAAAGAGCCCGAGGCGACCGACAAGCTGATCGAGATCGCGAAGAGCGGCACCGATCCGCAGGTGCGCCGCAGCGCAATCAGCGCGCTCACGCGAAAGGGTGCCAAGGATCCGCGCACGGAGAAAATGCTGCTCGAACTGATCTCCGGCGAATCGTCATCGAGGAAACCATGAAGCCCGCCGTACGGATCACCTCGGTCGCGCTGATCGGCGCGATCCTGCCGATGGCGGCGGGAGCGCAGACGCTGGAACGCCGCATCGCCGGCGCGGGCGACACGCCCGCGCAGTTCCATTTCGCCGCGCGCGAGGGCGTCTGCGGCAACGGCAAGACGTACTACCGCACGGAAGACGACAATTGGTATGGCACGTTCTATAACGGCGACGGCATGCGCAGCGAGCCGTGCGCGCCGGGGCCGGTGCGCGTCGTCGTCACGCACGCGGGAAAAGAAATCGTGCGCGTCGAAACGTACGTCGGGCCCACTCCCGCCGATGCGCCCGCCGCACAGGAACTCGGCGCCGTGCCCGCAAGGGAAGCCGTCGCGTATCTGCTGAGCATTGCCGCAAGCACCGACGGGAAGCCGGCGCGCGATGCGCTCGCGCCGGCGATGCTCGCCGACAGCGCGGTCGTGACGCCGACGCTGCTGCAGATCGCGAAGGATCAGACGCGCAGCCGCGACATCCGTCGCAGCGCCATCACCTGGCTCTCACGCCGCCGCGACGAAAAGGGCGGAGTGGGCGCGTCGGGAATCGCGAAGGCGCTCGACCAGCTCGTGCGCGATCGCAATGAAAGTGAGACGATCCGCGCGCAGGCGCTCGGCACGATCTCGCGCTTCGATCGCGGCGAGGGAATCCCGACGCTCATGGGTTTCGCCGGCGACCAGGACAAATGGCTCGCGCGGCAGGCGTTCCAGACGCTCTCGCGCTCGGGCGATCCGCGCGCGCGTCAGTTCGTGCGCGAGCAGGTGAAGCGCGCCGATCTCGATGAAGACACGAAAGTCGAAGTGATTCGCGGAATCGGTGACGACTACGCGACGAGCGCGGACATGAAACTGCTCCGCGATCTCTATGCGACCGTCGACAGCGACAAGCAGCGCGATGCGATCATTTCGAGCGTCGCAAATGCGGGCGGAAACGAAAACGCCAACTGGCTGCTCGACATCGCGAAATCGAAGACCGAGCCGACAGGCCGCCGCCGCCGCGCGGTTTCACTGCTCTCGAAGTACGACGATCCGCGGGTGAAGGAAGCGCTGAAAGGGCTGATCAACCCGTAAGGGAGTCCGAAGCCCGAAGACCGAAACAGCGCTCGCCGTTTCGGTCTTCGGTCTTCGGTCCTAGTTCAGCGCGCCGAAACCCCCGCCGCGGCTGCGCAGACACTCTGCTTCAGCGGCGGCAGCCACGCGGTCTCGCGCCGCAGATCGACGTGCGCGGAATCCTCCATGCGCATCGGCACGAGCTTTCCGTCCGGCCCGGCGTGCAGCACCGTGCCGTAGATCTGGCCGCGTCCCGCGCGCAGCCGCGTGCGATCCTCGAGCATCGCGGTCTCGGTTTCGAATCCTTCGCCGAGCCCCGCTTCCATGAAGTGGTGCATGCCGCCGACTTCGAACGTCGAGTCACTGAGAATCAGCAGGAACGTCGCGTGCGCGCCGCCCGCGCCGACCACGCCGCGCGTCGGAAACACGGCGCCTCGCGCCATCAGCGGCGTGAGAATCGCCGCCGCCGCGGGATTCGGCGGCACGGGATCGAGCGTTGTCCATCCGTACGACACCGGCGCGGGCTTCGACGGATCGAGACCCGCGGCCTTCATCACGACGCGGCGCAGCGAATCGTTCGTCCACGCGTGCTTGGAATCGTCGAGCCACGCGCGCTGATCCTTGAACCACTGCTTGGTGGTGTCGGGCATCGTGCACTTCGCGTGCTTCGCCTGCGCGGCGAGCGGGCCCGTCGCGAGCGCGAGCGCGGCAAACGCGGCACCGAAGTTCATCGCGGAGATTTTCATTTCGACATCGCCGTCACGGTGAACATATCGTACTCGGCCATCGTGTCCGTCTTCGCCCAGAGGCCGACCTTTCCGTTCACCGGTTCCTTGAGGTCGTACTCGATCAGGAGTTTTCCGTCGAGCGACGCGGTGAACTTTATGCCGTGCACCGACATTTTGATTTCGTGCCAGGTGCCGAGCTCGAGCGGAACGTTCTCCGTGCCGCGTTTGGTGAAACTCCTTTTTCCATTCGTGTACGTCCACAGCACGAGATTGTCTTCCGTGCCGTTGTAGCGCACGCAAAGCCAGTCACCGTTCGGCTTCAGGTTGAACATGATCCCCTGCGCGCGGTCGAGTGCGCCGCCGATCATCTTGAACCTCACGGAAATTTCGCCGTTCTCGAAGTTCGGAATGTCCTTCGCGACGGCCGTCGGGTAGTACGCGAACGCGGCGACGTTGTCGATGAAATCTTCGTTGCGCGCACCGTAGATCTGTCGCGCCTTGTCGGCGAGTCCCCCGGCGGGCTGTCCGCGTTTCCATTTTCTGCCGTCGACCATCACGACTTTCTTGCCGTCGTCCTGGACGATCGCCCAGTCCCCGATGATCGGAAGGAAAGTTTTCGGCTCGGCGCCGACTTTATCGGCCGCGCCGAGCTTGACGGTGACCGGCGCCTGCGCCGCGAGCGGCGCGAACG
>DASYSH010000456.1:0-2431 GCA_036003525.1 Gemmatimonadaceae bacterium
CGTGCGGCTCGGGCCGTTCCACCAGCTTCATCCCGCCCGTTCCCGCAGTTTGGTCCGTGACTACTATTGCCTTCATCGTCCACATCTCCCCGGTCGCGGTCAACATTGTTGTAGTGAGCACCAACGTTTAACGCCCCCGCATTCGCGAATTCGCGCGGGGTTGCAAGTCCTTGAAATCGAAAGAGCGTACGTCACTCGAGCCGCAACGGGCAAGTGAATACGTTGCAAAATTTATGGAACTATCGATTTAGCCCGGACGTGTTATTTCGCAAAATTCACGCGCCGTAACAGCGCGATGAAGCGCGGGTCCGACCGGAGCCCGTCGAACATGTGGTCCTGCCCAATCCACGCCATCATCTGCGAATCGGCGGACAGTGCCCGTTCCAGATTGTCGAGCGCCTGCCTGGTGTCGCCGACGCCGAGGTAGTAGAGCGCCTTGTTGAACGGCAGGACCTTTCCGCCGCCCATTCGCGTCAGCGTGTCGAGCTGCGCCGCCGCGGCCCCCTTGTTGCCGGCGGCTCCATGAGCAAACGCTAAATAGGCCCGCACGAACGGCGGCGCGTCCATGCCCGCGGCCTTCGAGATCGACGGGACCGCTTCACGGGCCTTGTTTTCTTCGAGGCTCACCCAGCCATCCAGCATCACCGGAAAAAAGTACGTCGGATCAAGCTCGCCGGCGGCTTTTGCCAGCTGTCGCGCCGACGTGAAGTCGCCCTTGAACATGTACGGCATCGTCGCGTCGATCAGAACCTGCGGTGACAAGGGATCGAGCGCGATCGCCCGCTTCCCTTCGGCGATCGACTCATCGAAGCGCCCCTGAAAGGCCAACGCCATGCCAAACTGATCGTGCGCGAAGCCATAGTTCGGATTGAGCTCGATGGCGCGCCTGAACTCCACCTCGCAGCCGGGCCAATCGAACTCATAAAACAACTTGAACGTCGCGAGCGACGCGTGCGCCTCGGCGGAGTTCGGATCGAGCTGGACCGCCATCTCTGCCGCTTTCTTTGCTTTCGGCCGAGCTTCCGTCGCGGTCATCAACCCTTCGTTGTAGCCCGCCCAAAGGTACGCATCAGACAAGCCAGAGTATGCAGCCGACGTCGGCGACAGCTTGACGGCAGAATCGAACTGCCCGATGGCCTTCTGCAGATTCTCGTCGCTCGGGCGGTTGAAGAAATACCGTCCCTTGAGATAATGCTCATGACTTTCCGGATTCACCGCCGTCGCCGCGGCGAGCCGCGTCACCTCACCACTCGTGAGCGTGATATTGATCTCGCGCGCAATCGCCTGCGCAAGATCGGCCTGCAGTGCGAGCACGTCGCCGGACTTGCCGACAAACTGTTTGAGACCGAAATCGTGATCGTTTTTTCCCGGGCGAACGTCAATGAGGTGCGGCACGATGCGCACCGTGTCGCCGGTCCGCAACACGCGACCTTCGATGATGGCGTCGACCTTGAGTATTTTGGCAATACTGTCGACCGGCGGGCGATTCTTTCCCTTGAACGCGACGGCCGACCCGCGCGACGTCACGCGAAGGGTGCTGATGGTCGCCAGGCTCGACGTCAGCTCGTCCGTCATCCCCTCGGCGAAATAGTCCTGCGTCGAATCCCGCGAGGCGTTGTCGAGCGGCAACACGGCGATCGACTCGATCGGACTGGCCGCTGCCTTGCGAGCAACGACCAGGCCCCCCACGACGCAGACCGCGACTGCGGCGAGTACGCCGAGGACGAGTGTTCGACGGCGCGTTGTCGTTACCCGACCGGTGCCTCGCGCGCTGTCAAATGCGCTCGCGCTCGCGATGGGCGTCAGTGCATCCGCGAAGTCGCGCGCGCTCGCGAAGCGATCGACAGGCTGTTTCGCGAGCGCGCGCATGACTGCTCGCTCGATCGCGATTGGCACGGCCTTGCGTACGACACGCAATGGCGTCGGCGGCTCGGTGATGAGTTTCGCCACCACCGCTTGTGCGGTGGGCCCGGTGAACGGCGGTTCGCCCGCGAGCATCTCGTACGTCAACGCACCCAGCGAGTAGATGTCGCTGCGAGCACCCACATCTCGCTCGCCCATCGCCTGCTCGGGACTCATGTAGAGCGGCGTCCCGAGCGACAGCCCCGTCCCTGTGAGGCGCGCGGCACCAGCTTCTTGCAAACCAACGGCAATGCCGAAATCCGCGACGAGGACTTCGCCGTCCTGCAGAAGAATGTTGTCGGGCTTGATGTCGCGGTGCACCACGCCTTTGCGATGCGCGAAGTCCAGAGCACTCGCAATCTGGCGCGCAATGCGGAGCGCCTCGTCGACGGGCAGCATCGATTCGCGCTCGAGACGGCCGGCCAGCGATTCGCCCTGCAGCAGCGGCATCACATAGTACAGCGCACCGCCGACATTTCCCGAATCGTAAAGTGGGACGATGTGCGGATGCTGCAGGCTCGCCGTGAGG
>DASYSH010000457.1:0-1522 GCA_036003525.1 Gemmatimonadaceae bacterium
TGAACGGCCGCATCGCGTACAAGGCGACCGGCCCCGTGAATGAGCGCATCATCCGGCATTTCGTCGATTCGCTCATGGCCGCGGGCGGGAAGTGACGCACATTGTGTTCGCGGCGCTGCTCGCGCTTCTCGGCGCGCCGCAGCAAACGCAGGCGGACTCGGTCCTCGAAGCGCGCACCGCAGTCGTCGCGTCGCAGCTGCGCTGCCCGGTCTGCCAGGGGCTCTCGATTCAGGATTCGCCCTCGGAGCTGTCCCAGCAGATGCGCGCCGTGGTCAAAGATCAGCTCCGCGAGGGAAAGACGCCGGAAGAAGTGAAGGCGTACTTCATTTCGAAATACGGCGAATGGATTCTGCTCGAACCGCCCGCGCACGGTATCAATATTTTCGTTTATGCGCTGCCGCTCCTGGTCATTGCGGCGGGCCTCGGCGTGATCGTCGTGGCCGTCCGCAAATGGACGCACACTCCAACATCGAACTGAATCCTCATGCCCGCTCACATTCCGGCCGCCGGTGAAACCGCCCCCGATTTCACGCTCGTCACGACGACGGGCCAGCCCGTGACGCTCTCGAGCTTTCGCGGACAAAAGAACGTGCTGCTCGCATTTTTTCCGCTCGCATTCACGAGCACCTGTTCAGCCGAGCTCTGCGCCTTCACGGATGATTTCTCGTCGTTCGAATCGAAAGGCGTGATGGTGATTCCGATCAGTGTCGATGCCGTCCCGAGTCTGAAGGCGTACAAGGAGAAGCTGAAAATCGGGCCCGAGCTGGCGAGCGATTTCCGCCGCGACGTGGCGCGCGCCTACGGCGTGCTCAATGACGAAAAGTTCTTCGCAAACCGTTCGTATTTCCTGATCGACAAGGCGGGCGTCGTCCGCTGGTCGCATGTCGAGAAGGTCAATCTCGAAAAACGCGAGAACGCCGAGATTCTCGCCGAGATCGCCAAGCTTCCCGCTTGATCGATCCGGTCGAGCAGCTCGCACGCGACGACAAATGGCAGCTCGGCGCGGGAGACGGGACGCTCTTCGCGCCTGCGTTTCCGCAGTGGCTCGATGTGCCGGGATTCTGGGACGGCGCCAACATCATGCGGCGCGGCGTCACCCCGCTGTTCACGCTCACCGTCCTCGACGATGACGGGCATGAAATTGCCGCGCGCGTCACGGCGCGCCGCTGGACTCCCGCAGAGCTGACGCTGCAGTACCGGCTGGGTCAGGGAATCACGGCGACAGAGGTGCGCTCGGTCCATCCCGGCGGCATTTTCGTTTCCGAATGGCGCTTCGCCTCGTACCGGCCGCAACGGCTGCGGCTCGTTGCCTGGACGGCGCAGCGCGCATCGCGCGTGGAGAAGGGAACGGCACACTGGAACGGCGCGCTGCAATTCATCGTCGCCGCAAAAACGGGAGAGGACGATCGCGCGCCGCTGCGCGTCCGCGCGGAACTCGCGTGTGTCGGCGGCGCGACTTCGTGGAGTGCATTGCGCAGTGAGGGACCGGTGCCCGCACCGGAATGGTCGCTGACGCCGTTCG
>DASYSH010000458.1:0-5736 GCA_036003525.1 Gemmatimonadaceae bacterium
GATTCAGGTGACCTTCGCGCTTGCCAAGCGCCGCTACGGCAGTCCGCGCGTCCGCGCGGAGCTGGTGGCCCAGGGCGAGCACGTCAGTGCGAAGCGCGTCGCCCGCCTCATGCGGCACGCCGGGCTGTTCGCGAAACGCCCGGCGCGCTTTCGGCGCACGACACGATCGGATCACGCCTGGCCGATCGCGCCGAATCGCGTCGCGCGGCCGTTTCAGGTGCCGCAGCTCGATCGGGTCTGGGGCGCCGATATGACGTTTCTCCCGACGCGCGAGGGCTGGCTCTACCTCGCGGTGATTTTGGATCTGTGCTCGCGCCGCGTGGTGGGCTGGGCGCTCGGCCCGCAGCTCGATCAGCACCTCGCCCTGCGCGCGCTCGACCTCGCGCTCGCGCAGCGTCGCTCCGCGCGCGGCGTCACGCATCACTCCGATCGCGGCACGCCCTACGCGAGTCATGCGTATCGCGCGCGGCTGGCGGCCGAAGGACTCGTGTGCAGTATGAGTCGCACCGGCGATCCGTGGGACAACGCACTCGTCGAGAGTTTTTTTGCGACGCTCAAGACCGAAGCCGATCACGCGACCTGGCCGTCCCGCGCGGCGGCACGGACCGAGATCGGCGAGTTTATCGAAGGCTGGTACAACCGGCGACGCCGCCACTCGGCGCTCGGGGCGCTGTCGCCCATAGATTTTGAGCGACAGCACGCCGGCGCAGCTTAACTCACGTGTCTACAAAATCGGGTGAAGTCCAGTCGGTTAACGAAGGTATGAAAATCAGTCCGGGCCGCGAACCGATTCGACTTGGTTCGTAGTCCGGACTGATTCTTTAACCTTGGTTAACCGACCAACAGTTAGTGGTTAACGGTTCACTCGTCGTACACGGCGCAAAAAGCAAATCTCCCCAAGCCGCGCGCTCCGTCGCTACTTTACCTCCGTGCTCAAATCTGCCGTTCTCTCCCTGGTCTTCCTCTTCCTGGCCGTCGTAGCCGCCGGCTATACCGGCTCATTCTTCGACGCCACCTGGGCTCCATGGTGCCTCGCCATCGGCACCTGCGGTGCACTCATGTCGATGATGGCGCTCGGCGCGATTCGCCGCGGAAAGATTGCGCCGGTGCTGCGCTGGGTATTTGCGGGAATGTTTCTGTTCTGCGCCGGCTGCTTCTGCGTTGCGCTCGCGATTCCGCCGAACGAAGGTGCGGGTGGCCCGCTCCTGTTCAACTTTCCGCTCCGCTCCACGATTGTGCTCCTTGGCGTCGCGATCGTGCCGATTCTCGTCATGCCCTTTGCATGGGCGCTGACGTTTGATTCGTCGATGCTCAGTGAAGACGATCTGGTGCGGCTGCGCGAGGCGCAAACCGAGATGGCGCGGGCGAACATGGGTTCGAAGTAGATGCCCGCTTTCTTTCCGCTGCTGCAAGCATCGCTGCCGCGCATGACGCAGCCGCTGATTGTCGCGATCGCGCTGGTGTATTTCGCCATCGTCGCGGTGATCGCGACCTGGGCCACGCGCAAAACGAAAACCGAGCGCGACTTTTTTGTCGCCGGTGCGGGCGTGGGATTGTGGACGCTCGCCATCGCAAAAATGGCCGCGTCGCTCTCCGGATTCTCGTTCGTCGGCGGCCCGGGTCTCGTCTATACGATCGGCCTCGCGGGCGTATTCATCATCCTCCCGGGCGCGCTCTCCAACGCGCTCGGCGCGTGGGTGCTCGCGAAAAAACTCCGGCTGCTCGGCGAAGCGCGCGGCCTGCTCACCGTTCCTGCCGCAATCGGCGCGCGCTATCGCTCACCGGCCGCGCAGGGGCTCGCCGCGGTTGGAATTCTGATCGCCGTGATCGGCTACATGGCGACGAACCTGCTCGCGCTCGGCATCGTCATCGACGCGATATTCGGCACGGGCCTGGTCGCGGGAATCTGGATCGGAACCGGAATTATTCTGGCGTACTCGGTTGCCGGCGGAATTCTCGCGGGCATCTACACGGATGTGTTTCAGGGCTCGATCATGGCGCTGTCGTCGCTGCTCGTGGTCGCGTTCGCGCTGAAAGTCGGCGGCGGACTGCACCACATCTCCGACACGATCATGGCGGCCGATACGAAATTCCTCGGCCCGTGGGGAAGCGCCGGACCGATCACGGCGCTCTCTTACTTTTTTGTGTTCAGTATGGGATCGCTCGGCCAGCCGAATGTGATCCACAAATTCTATATGCTCAAGGATCCGCGACAGCTGAAGTGGTACCTGCTGCTGATGTCGATCGCGCTCCTTTGCGGGCAGCTCATTTACATCGCGATCGGCATTGCGATGAAGGCGCTCGTCGTGTCGGGCGCGACCGCCCCGCTCGCGAAAGCCGATCAAGCGACGCCGACGTTCCTGCTGCACTTCGCGCCGGTCGTCGTCGCCGGGCTCGTTTTCTCGGGCGTCGCCGCAGCGATCATGGCGACGGTCAACTCATTCATGAACGCGGGCGCGGCGGCGCTGACGCTCGACATCCCGATGGCGCTCGGAAAGAAACTCGACAACGAGCTGCGCTGGGGCCGCATCACGACCGTGATTCTCGCCATCATCGCCGCGGGCGTCGCGCAGATTTCCGGAACGCTGGTGGCGTTTCTCGGAATCTTCGGCTGGGGAATGTTCGCGTCGACCATCGCTCCCGCGCTCGCGATCGGTCTGAACTGGGACGGCGCGACGCGCGCCGGCGCGATCGCATCGATCTGCAGCGGTCTCGTCCTGACGCTCGCCGGCGGAACGCTCGCCTACTTCAAGATCATCACGCTTCCGAAAGGCGTCGATGTTTCGGCGCTTTCGCTGATCACCTCCCTGCTTGTGTTTTTCATCGTCAGCTGGCTCACGCGCGAGAACGCGCCCGCCGAGCTCGACGCGGATATCAAGCTCGTCATGGAGACCTGACCGTGAAATTCGCCGATCTCTCGGTAGGGCAATCCGCCGAGCGCACGAAAGAAATGACCGAAGCGCTCGTGAATTCCTATGCGGAACTCACGGGCGATTTCAGTCCGGTGCACGTCGATGAAGCCGCCGCGAAACAAACGAGGTTCGGGACCCGCATTGCGCACGGGATGTTGTCCGCGGGTTTTCTGAGCGCGGTGATTGGCATGGATCTTCCGGGGCCCGGAACGATCTGGGTCGCGCAGGCACTCAAGTTCAAGCAGCCTGTCAAACTCGGCGACACGATTACGTGGCGCGTGGAAATAAAAGAATTATTTCCGGAGAAGAAACGCGCGACGCTTTCGACAATCTGCAGGAATCAGCGCGGCGAAAAAGTTATCGATGGCGAGGGGACGATCTTACTGCTGGAGTAGAGGGGCGGCGGCGAGACTCAACCCAATGCAGGGTGCAGAAAAGGAATTCCTCTTCTGCACCCTGCATTGCTGTGAAAACTCGCCGCTCACTACTTGAGCAACGCCTTGGCGATGGTCGAGAGCTGCATATTCGAAGTCCCCTCGTAGATCTTCCCGATCTTCGCATCCCGGTAGAATTTCTCCGCCGGGTATTCCTTCGTATATCCGTATCCGCCGAACAGCTCCAGCGCCTGCGATGTAACCCGCTCGCAGACCTGTGATGCGTACAACTTCGCCATCGCCGCTTCGCGGGCGATATCGTGACCCGCTTCTTTGAGGCGCGTCGCGTTGTAGACCATCAGACGCGCCGCCTCGAGTTCGGTCGCGACCTGCGCGAGCTGAAACTGCACGCCCTGAAATTCCGAAAGCGATTTTCCGAACTGCTTGCGCTCCTTCACGTACGCGACCGCTGCGGCGAGCGCGCCCTGGGCATTGCCGATCATCTGGGCGCCGATCCCGATGCGTCCTTCGTTCAGCGTCTCCATGGCGATCTTGTAGCCGTTGCCGACCGGCCCCAGCACGTTGCACGCGGGCACCTCCACACCGTCGAGGATCAGTTCGGTCGTGCTCGACGCGCGGATTCCCATCTTGTCTTCTTTCTTGCCGACGCTGAATCCCGGAAATGATTTCTCGACGATGAACGCCGTGATTCCCTTGTAGCCCTTCGAGTGATCCGTGTTCGCGAACACGATGAACACACCGGCTTCCGCGCCGTTGGTGATCCAGAGTTTCCGGCCCGTGAGAATCCACTTGTCGCCCTTCTTTTCGGCGCGCGTGCCGAGGCCGAACGCATCGGATCCGGAACCCGCTTCGGACAATGCGTATGCGCCGACGGTGTTTTCGCAGAGGCGCGGGAGATATTGCCGCCGCTGCTCCTCGGTGCCGTACACCAGAATCGGATATGCGACGAGCGTGTTCTGCACATCGACGACGATCGCCGCGGCCGCGTCGACTTTGCTGATTTCTTCGACGGCGATGGTGACCATCATGAGCGAACCGCCGCCTCCGCCGTATTTCTCGGGCACCTGGATGCCCATCATGCCGAGTTCGAAATATTTGGGGATCAGGTCGGGATCGAGCTTCGCGGCGCGTTCCATCGCGCCGACGCGCGGCCGGATCTCGCCATTGACGAACGATTCGACCGCGTCTCGAAATGCTGTTTCTTCGTCGCTGAGGATGGTGAGCGGGGCGCGCAAGTTGGCAGGAATGGTCAGGGGGGCGGGGGTGGCGCGATCGACTGCTGGAATAGGCATGTCGGCCGGCGCTGCTGCAACGGTGCGCTTGATGCGCGCGAGTTCGCCGATCGCGGCGGCGCGGCCAACCGAATCGATCAACGCCTCCGGTTCGACCGGCTTGAGCAGATATTGTTGCGCGCCGTACTCGATTGCATCGAGCGCGGAATCGAGCGTGGCGCCGGCCGTCATCAGGATCACCGGCACTTCGACATCGTGCCGGCGGAGCTCTTTCAGGAAATCGAGTCCCGAGAGCTCCGGCATGATGATATCGGAAAGCACGACGTCGAACTCTTTATCGGCGAGAAGCGCGAGCCCTTCGCGCGCATTGTTCGCGCTGGCGACGAGAAAACCGTTTCGCTCGAGCAACAGGCCGAGCACACGGAGCACCGCTGGTTCGTCATCTATGATCAAAACACGGCGCGCGCCCGCTGGCGCTGACACTGCTGCTGCTGACATGCTCTAATTATCGGTCGTAGGCGAGGATCGGCGCTAGCCAGCGTTCTGCTGACACCATGTCTACGCCCTTGCGGGCGGCATAGTTGGCGACCTGATCGCGCTCGATCTTGCCCACTCCGAAGTACGCCGACTGCGGATTCCAGAAGAAGTAGCCGCTCACGGCCGCAGTGGGAAACATCGCGAAACTCTCTGTCAGCTCGATTCCGGCTCGCTCCGTGGCGCCCAGGAGATCGAACAGCGTCTTCTTTTCCGTGTGATCGGGGCATGCCGGATAGCCGGGCGCCGGACGGATGCCCTGATATTGCTCACGAATGATCGCGCTGTTGTCGAGATGCTCGTTCGGCGCGTAGCCCCAGAACTCGCGGCGCACGCGCTCGTGCAGCCGCTCCGCGAGCGCCTCTGCGAGACGATCGGCGAGCGCCTTCACCATGATCGAGTTGTAGTCATCGTGCACCGCCTCGAACTCAGCGACCTTTTCATCCACGCCGAGTCCCGTCGTGACGGCAAACATCCCCATCCAGTCGGTCAGTCCGGTCGAACACGGCGCCACAAAATCCGCGAGCGCCGAGTTCGGCCGCCCGTCGGCTTTCACCATCTGCTGCCGAATCGTATGAATGACGGCAAGCGGTGTTTCGGTCTTCGGACCTCGGTCTTCGGACCAGATGTTAATGTCTTCCGCCCCATCCGAGTTCGCCGGAA
>DASYSH010000459.1:0-4542 GCA_036003525.1 Gemmatimonadaceae bacterium
CTCTGCAAATCCCATCGCGGTGAAACAGCCATCGCGACTCCGATCGCCGCGCTCTGCCAGATGCATGCCGCGAAGAAACTCATCGCGCCCTGCTCGCGCGCCGCGGGCAGCGCACGATTTACGACGGTCACGCCCGCGCCCCATGTTGCGGCGGCGGCGACGGTGCCCGCCGCCGCGATCACCCACAGCTCCGTGTGCAGCGCGAGACATGCGACCGATGCCAGCAGAACGACGAGCGCGCCGCCGAGCTCGATCGCGAACTGTTTTCGCACGAGCCCGTGTGATTGGAGCGTCCCGACCACCACGACGTGCAGCGCAATCCAGAACGGCGCACCGATGACGAACGCACGCACGATCGGCAGCGCAGTCACATAGTCTGGCAGCGTGCGCGCGACGACGACCTCGAACAGCGGCACGAATATCAGCGCCACGCCGAATGCGACGAGCGTGAGATCGTAAAATCGTCCGATGAAGCGCGCGCGATCGTCGCCGCTTCTGCGCGCCGCGTGGGAAAGCGCGACACGCTGCATCGTCTGCGTCGCTGAAATACCGGCAACCGCGACGCTTGATGCGAATCCATACAATGCCATGTCGCCCTTCGAGACCACGAAGGACACGACGACCTTGTCGATCGACTGCGCGAGACCTGCGGCGAGATTCGCGCCCAGGACGTGCGCTCCATCGCGAATCAGCGCCAGGGGCGCGAACGGGGAACGCTTCTCGTATTCCGTGTCGTGCTTGTTGCTCGGCAGCACCACGACCATTACGCTGCCGAGCAGCGCGCTGAATCCGAGCGAACCGACGTATGCGCCAATCACCGCCGTCGACGTATGCATCGGGAACAGCAGGACGACCGCGACGAAGGAAAGCGGGGCGGCCACGGCCACGATTCCCGCGCGCGTGAAGTCGCCGCCCGCCTGCAGCGCGTACCCCGCGAGCGCCGAAAGATTCGCGGCCATCGCGCACAGCACGAACGCCACGATGAACGTCGCGGCGAGCGCTGCACCCATGTTCGTGACCGCAATGACCGCGATTACCAGCAGCGCACCTTCGAGTCCGAGCATCCAGCCGAATGCCCTGCGCCATTCGCGATGGATTTCTCCGGGTGTGCGCCCGGCCCATCTCAGAAATGCGCCGTCGGCGAGTCCGAAGTGGAGCAGCCCGAAGTACGGGAAGTAGACGAGGAAAATTCTATATTCGCCGAACGTCTCGACATCGAGGCGGCGGGGGACGACGAACACCTGCACGGCGCCCAGCGCGACGGTGATCGCGATGGCGGTGCCGAATCGAAGGATGTCGCGGCCGAGCTGGCCGTTGGGAGTGGACGCCATTGGGGGAGGAATGTAAGCGACCGGGACGAGCAACGGGCGATGCAATTCGGTTCGGAGCGAGGCGCGAGGAGCGCGGTGATGGTCTCCGCGCGCCTCGCTCTTTGCCCTGCGCCAAGTCGCCGCTCACTCGTCGCTCGTCCCCGGCAGTTTTAAGCTGAGAGTTGCGGTGATTTCGGTGACGCAATTTTTGTGGCGCGCCAGCATACTCGACGCGTGACCAAATCCTCAAACGAATTCGGCGAATTAGGCGAGCGCATCGCCGCGCGCTATCTCGAAAAATCCGGCTGGAAAATTCTCGCGCGGCGCTATCGCTCGGGCCGCCGCGACATCGACCTCATCGCGCAGCAGGATGACCTCATTGCATTCGTCGAAGTGAAAGCGCGCGCCACCGACGACTTCGGCGATCCCGTGGAAGCTGTGAATCACCGCAAGCAAAAAGAAATTACGAAGTCCGCGCAGCAATGGATCGACCGCCACGGCAGGGCAGGCGAGTCGTACCGCTTCGACGTGCTGGGAGTGCTTCTAAAAGAACGGCGCGTGTTCATCCGGCACGTTCCGGACGCATTCAAGGCGGCCTGATTGTACCGGCCCTGTTCAAGCCATTGCAGGGCAGTGGTTTGCAATACACGATGCCGGCGTGTGGAAAACTTTTCGTAAGTCATTTTGTGACTGGCGTTTTGCCCGGAATCTTTCGATACGGCTCGCGTGAATAAGTTCTTGCGATTTACGGTACCTTTCGTATTATGTTCGGTATCCGGTTGTAACTGTTTTGTCCGCTCTTTCTTCGGGGATACTTCCCATTCTCCCCCCAGATAGATTTCCACTCACGGGCGCCTGAAGGATTATCCGCCCCAGCACTGTACGAGGCTCACGATGGCCGTCTCAGCTGCGCAGCAGAATGAAAAGCAGAAAGCATTGAACCTCGCGATCGCGCAGATCGAAAAGTCGTACGGTAAGGGCGCGATCATGAAGATGGGATCGGATGGACCGAAGGTGCGTGTGGATTGTATTCCCACAGGCGCCATCAACCTTGATGCGGCGATCGGGGTAGGAGGAATTCCCCGTGGTCGCGTCACTGAGATCTACGGACCTGAAAGTTCGGGCAAGACCACGCTGTGCTTGCATGTCGTGGCAAATGCTCAAAGGGCTGGTGGAACGGCGGCATTCATTGACGCCGAGCATGCGCTGGACACGGAGTACGCCGCTCGTCTGGGCGTGGACATCGACAAGCTTCTCGTTTCGCAGCCCGACACGGGCGAGCAGGCGATGGAGATTTGCGAAGTGCTGGTTCGCTCCGGTGCGGTGGATGTGATCGTGATCGACTCGGTGGCCGCGCTCGTGCCGAAGGCGGAAATCGAGGGGGAGATGGGTGAGTCGCACATGGGGTTGCAGGCGCGGCTCATGAGTCAGGCGCTGCGGAAACTGACGGGTGCGATCGCCAGGTCCAATACTTCGGTGATCTTCATCAATCAGCTGCGCGAAAAGATCGGCGTGATGTTTGGAAATCCGGAAACGACCACGGGTGGAAAGGCGCTGAAGTTTTATGCCTCGCTGCGACTCGACATTCGTCGCATCGGCCCGGTGAAGGAAAAGGAAGACGTGATTGGTTCGCACGTCCGTGTGAAGGTGGTGAAGAACAAGGTGGCGCCGCCGTTCAAGCAAGCCGAGTTCGACATCATGTACGCTGAAGGGATCTCGCATTCGTCGCTGCTGGTCGACATCGGTTCCGAGAGCGGGATCATCGAGAAGTCGGGAGCGTGGTACAGCTACAACTCCCAGCGGATCGGGCAGGGACGTGAGAACGCGAAGATGTTCTTGAAGGACAATCCGGCCGTGATGGCGGAGATCGAAGAGAAAGTCAAAGGCGTCCTGGGCATCAACAAGCCCGTTGTGATCGCCGATGGAGAGGCTGCGGAGGAGTAGGGACGAGCGACGCGTGAGGGGAACAACTGTTGGGCCGGGTGGATGAGCTTGGATCGTGGCGGAGGCCCGGAATCCTCCAAATCGTCCTCGTTCTCCACCCGGTTCTTTTTAAGCCATCGGATTCCGTATCCCTCTTCTGCACCCTGCATCGTCCCGAAATTCCGCATTCCTCTTCCGCATCGGCATGTGTCGACTTACAACAAGGCACTCGAGTGCTTGGCGCGGGGTCCCAAGTCCGTCAAGGACCTCACGCGCTGGCTCCTACAACGCGACTTTCCAAGAGACGAAGTCGAGGCGGCGATCGAACGCCTCACCGCTCGCGGCTTACTCAACGACGCCGCCTACGCCGAGATGTTCGCCCGATCCCGCGCGACCACTCGCGGCATGAGCCGACGCCGCATCTCCGCCGAACTCGCGAAACGTGGCGTCGCCCGCGATCTGGCCGACGCAGCAATCAATGAAGTCATGTGCGACGAGAGCATCGACGAACTCGCGATGGTCCAGTCGGCTGCCGCCAAGAAATTTCGCTCGCTCGCAAAACTCGATCCCCAAGTCCAGCGAACCCGCCTGTACGGTTTTCTCGCCCGCAAAGGTTATCCGCCCGATCTGGTCCGAATCACCGTGGCCAAACTGACGCGCGCAACGCCGTTACTCGTCGCTCTCTTCCTGGCGGCCTTCGCGACCGTCTCCGCGCAGCAAACTTCGCCGCCTCCGGCCGCCGGAGAGTCCGAGCACCGCGCCGTCCTCGAGCTGGGGTTCGCGGCCGAACGCGGCATCGGCGAATCGTCCGCCGCCGCCGGCGGCACGATCGCGATGGAAACGACTCCGATCGAGAATTGGCTCGAACTCGAAGCCGGCCTCACGCTGCTTCACTCGTCGGGGCACACCGAGTTCTCCGGTGATTTTCTTGTGAAGAAACCCTGGCAGCTCACGCAGAAAGCGGAGTTCATGATCGGTGTTGGCCCCGAGTTCACCCACCATTCCGCCGACGCAGAAAAGTCATCGACCACCGTCGCAGCCGAGTTTGTCAGCGATTTCATGTACTGGCCGTCGCCGAATGTTGGCTGGTATCTGGAGCCGAGCTACAGTGTGTCGCGTATTTCCGGCGGCGATCGAAGTGTAGGAATCTCCGCGGGACTCATCATCGGGATTCCGTAGCCCCGCCGCCGAGTGGCGGTTCCCCCAGAATTTGATCCGGCCCTTTCCGCCGTCATTCCGGCTTTCTCCGCGGTTCCGGGGTAATCTCGTCCACGAAACAGAACGCTGTCGCCGGCAATTGTTAAGGGCT
>DASYSH010000460.1:0-7477 GCA_036003525.1 Gemmatimonadaceae bacterium
GAGTGCGCGCTCAATTAAGAGACGCTCGTACTCATCGAGCGTGTCACTCAGCGTCAACTCGGCCTGCACGAGGTCCGGAAGTGGTGGCGCCGACACGCCGTCACCCGCGGGCAGAACGGCGGCGACTTCGGCCTCGCCGATCGGTCTTCCCGCGTGCAAAATCGAGAGGCGCTCGACGATGTTCGCGAGTTCGCGAATGTTGCCCGGCCAGCGATGCCGCGAGAGCGCGCGAATCGCGTCATCGCTCCAGATCGGCGCGACCTGTCCCGATTTGCGGCGCTGCAGCGACGCAAAGTGCCGCACGAGGGCGGGGATGTCGCCGGGCCGCTCGCGCAGTGGCAGCACCGCGACGGGAATCACGTTGAGCCGAAAATACAGATCCTCGCGGAATCGTCCGTCCTTCACCGCGCGTTCGAGATCATGATTGGTCGCCGCAAGAATTCGCACGTCGACCTTGATCGGCTTTCCGCCGCCGACGCGCTCGATCTCCTTCGCCTCGATCGCGCGGAGCAGTTTGGCCTGCGCCTCCGCGCCGAGATCGCCGACTTCGTCGAGCAGCAGCGTCCCCGTGTGCGCGAGTTCGAATCGTCCGAGCCGGCGTTCGGTCGCGCCCGTGAACGCGCCGCGCTCGTGGCCGAACATCTCACTCTCGACGAGATCGCGCGGTATCGCCGCGCAGTTCACGCGCACGAACGGCCGCTCACGCCGCGGACTCTGCGCGTGAATCGCCGCGGCGACGAGTTCCTTGCCCGTGCCGCTCTCACCCGTGATCATCACACGCGCATCGCTCGGTGCGACGCGCTCGATCATGGTGCGGAGTTCGCGCATCGCGGGACTGTCTCCGACCATCTCGCCAATGAGGCCGAGATCCGCGCGAAGCGCCGTGCGCTCGCGGCGCGCCATGCGAAGTTCGAGCGCGCTCGCGATCGCGAGCAGGACGCCCTCCGGCGTGAGCGGCTTCTCGAGAAAATTAACCGCGCCGAGCCGCGTGGCTTTGACCGCGTCGGCAAGCCCCGCGCGGCCGCTCATCATGATGACGGGGAGCTCGGGAAAACGCGCGCGCAATTTTTCGAGCACCGCCATGCCGTCCATCGCGCCCGGAATCATGAGGTCGAGCAGCACGAGATCCGGTTCGAATTCTTCGGCGCGGGTGATTCCGCTCGCGCCGTCGGCGGCGTCGCGCACCTCGAATCCCTCGGAGGTGAGCAGCGCGCTCACCATCCGCCGGATATTCGGCTCGTCGTCGATGATGAGGACGGATGGCATCTATGAGGCGGACGGCGGACGGCGGCCGGCGGACGGCGGGGAACCGAAGTCCGAAGCTCCAAGTCCGAAGACTGAAGGCGCGTTCAATGTTGGACCGGTGGGAGTTTTGGAATCTCTCCGCGATCGGAGAGCACTTTGGTTACGAACCGCTGGCCTTCGGATATTCGTTCGACCTCGAGCGCGATCGAATCCACCGCGCGCTCGATGCGTTCGAGACGCTCTGCAACTTCCGGCGAAATTTTCGGGGGCGCCGGCTTGCTCTCGATCCGTTTCGCCCACGCCCGTGCGAGAGTGACCAGCGTGATGCCGGCGAACATCGTCGCGATCAGCGCGCCGGCTTCTTCAGGTGATGCGGCCATCATGCCTCCGATTCGTTTGAGCCGGCGGGGAAGATCAAACGGATCTCCGTTCCCGATCCGCGGACGCTTTCCGCCTCGACACGGCCGCCATGCGCGACGACCGTCTGTTTGACGATCGCCAGCCCGAGGCCTGTGCCGCCGGTTTTATCAGTGACATACGGCTCAAAAATCGAATTGATTCGCTCGGGCGCGATGCCGACGCCGTCGTCGCGCACGGCGATCGCGATTTCGCGCCTTCCGCCCTCTGAGCGCGACGAAATGCGCGCCGCGATCGTGCCGCTCGCGCCGCACGCGTCGACGGCGTTCAACAGGACGTTCCCAACGGCCCGGCTGAGCGCGTCGTGGTGCGCGTGCAGCAGCGGGACATCAGGCTCCGCCTCCACCGTATATGACAGATGCGAGGGCACAGAGGTTCGAGCCGCCGCGCGAACCAGATCGGCCACATCGACGTCCGATGGCGGTCCCTCCGGCAATTTCCCGAATTGCGCGAAACTGCGCGCCATCGTTTCCAGACGAGCCGATTCGGTCGCGAGCACCGCGACGGCGTCCGCGAGTTCCGGCGGAACCCCGCGCTTGAGCTGGTCCACGGCAAAGCGGATGGGTGTCAGCGGATTCTTCAGTTCGTGCGCCACCTGCCGCGCCGACTCGCGAAACGCCGCGAGACGCTCGGCTTCGATCGCGGCGCGTCGCCCTGCTTCGACGTCCGTCGCCATCTGCCGCATTTCCTCGCGGAGCACGCCGAACTCTGGCGCGCCCCGCGCGTCGGCGGTGGCCGGAAGCGGATCGCCGCGCCGGATCAGCTCCGTCCATCCCACCAGCTCGTGCAGCGGCCGGCTCAGCTGCCGGCTGAGATGTCCCGCGGCGCGCGACGTGAGCAGCGTGAGAAATCCGAGACTCAACAATCCCGCGATTATCAGCAGCGGCACGAACCGCTTCGTCAGATATTCAGATCGGTGCGCGTATGAAACGGAGGTCGCGAGCTGCCGTTCGTGGTCCGCGAGCGCCTGCAACTCCTCGTCGGTATGCGGCCCCCGGCGCGCCGCCTCGAGCGCCTTTGCGCCGCTGACCGCCACGCTGTCCCACGCCGACGTGCCGCTTAGCCGCGGCAGCAGCCATGCCGTCGTTCCGCTCCACGCGAGCGTGAGCACGATCGCGGGCACGAACGCGAAAAGGGCCAGGATGAGAAAGAGGCGGGAACGGTAGCCGATGCGCTTCAAAGGCCGGTGAGGGGTGAGGAATGTGATCCGCGCCAGCGGTGCACTCCGATACGTACCAATCCCAAGTTACCCGTGAAACTCCACCAATGCACGTGAAAAGGTGACAAAAGCCTTTAGTCTCATTAGCTTACATGCACGATGCGCTGAGCGCGTCGATGATCGCCGCAGGCCAGCTGCAGCACCGGCCCCGATCATCGGTACGTCCAGCGCAGACGCAACATAGTCCGGGCAGCTGCACTCGCAGCGTGTCCTCCGCGCCAAATGTGCGCGGCATCTGCGCGAAGTGCGCCCGGCCAACGGCGAGCAGTAAAGAAAAATGAAGTCACGTCATTCGCACATCGCGTCCACGCGCGCGCCCATCGCGCCCATGCATCGTGGACCCCAGGCGCACGCCGCACCGTCCGGGCTTGGTGGACCGCTGGTCCACGCGCCAAACGCCGCGCTCCTCATCGACTTCGACAATGTCACGATGGGAATCCGGTCCGACCTTCAGACCGAACTGCGCAACCTTCTCTCCTCCGACATCATCCACGGCAAAGTCGCCGTGCAGCGCGCCTACGCAGACTGGCGCCGCTATCCGCAGTACATCGTCCCGCTCAGCGAAGCGTCGATCGACCTGATCTTCGCCCCCGCGTACGGATCGTCCAAGAAAAACGCGACTGACATCCGCCTCGCGATCGACGCGATGGAACTCGTCTTCACGCGCCCCGAAATCGGCACGATCATTCTGCTCTCGGGCGACTCCGATTTCTCGAGCCTGGTCATCAAGCTCAAGGAATACGGCAAGTACGTGATCGGCGTCGGCATCCGTGAATCGTCGAGCGATCTGCTCGTCCAGAATTGCGACGAGTACTACAGCTACAACGCGCTTGCGGGCCTCGTGAAATCCGGCGACGAGCCCGGCACCACGAAGTACGACCCGTGGGAACTCGTGACCGAGGCGATCAACCGCATGGTCCGCAACGGCGACGTGATGCGCTCCGACCGCCTCAAGCAGGTCATGCAGGAGATCGACGGCACGTTCGACGAAAAGAATCTTGGCATCTCCAAGTTCTCGAAGTTCTGTCTCGAAGCGGCCCAGAAGGGGCTGCTCGTCGTGAACAAGCTCGAGAACGGCCAGCTCGAAGTCGCGCCGCCCAGCGCCGGCGAAAAGAGCGCTGCCCCGGTCTCGGCCGCGCCCGCGCGCACCGCGCCGGCTCCGCGGGTTGCCGCCCCTGCTGTTGAAGGTGAAGAGGCGCGCGAACCCCGCGGCCGTCGCGGTCGTCGCGGCGGACGCGGGCGCAATCGCGGTGGAGAGCGCGCAGGCGCAGTCTCCGCGGATGGCACCGAGTCGCCGCGCGTCGTGACGGCCGAGCACGCGGTCGTCGCCGGCGCCATCGATCAATCGCGGATCGTCACGCCGGTTCAGCCAATCATGACGGTGCCGGCATCGCCCGTCGCGCCCGTTACGCTCGTCGCTGATGTTGCGCCGCGCGAGCGCGCACCGCACCGCGAGCCGCACCGCGCGCCGGCCGCGCCAGCCGCGCCGGTTTCGCGCGGCGATTCATCGATCGGGGTTTCCGGAATCCGCCTGACCCGCGACGAGGCCTTCTCGCTCGTGCGTGACGCCGTCGCGGCCCTCGCAACCGGCGACGATGCCGTCCCGAGCGAGCGCGTGCGCGCGAAAGCGTTCGCACTCCTCGGCCGTGACAGCGAAAGCCTCAGTGAGCGAAATTTTGCCCGCATTCTCCGCGACGCGCACGACGGCGACGTGATCGATCTCCGCAAACGCGGCGACGCGTTCGAAGTCGCATCGGTCGCGCCGACGGCGAGCGTCGCCGATCAGCTCGAAGTGAAGGACGCTGCGCTCAAGGCAGCCGACGCGAAAGAGAAGGCCGCGAACATGGTGATCGTGCCGCGCGGCATGGGCCATCGTGGCGCGCCCGCTCGCGGCGGCCGCGGTGGATTCGGAGGAAAGCCCTCGGGCCTGCCGCCGAATCTTCTGCTCCTTGGCGCCGTTGACGACACGCCTGCGACCCCGGCGGTGGAGACGAAAACTCCGCGCCGCAGCGGACGTGTGAAGAAGGACGAAACGGCACCGGAAGCAGCAGCCGCGGAGAAGCCGGCGCGCACGCGGACCCCGCGCGCGAAGAAGGCGCCGACCACGGCGTGACCGCATCACGCCGGCAAAAAGCGCTGCCGGCCTCGTTCTACGCGCGCGACACTGAACTCGTCGCGCGCGACCTGCTCGGCGCGGTGCTCGAGTCGACCGTGGGCGGCGCGCGCTGCCGTGGACGGATCGTTGAGACCGAGGCGTACACCGGCGAACAAGATCTCGCCTGCCACGCCGCCGCGGGCCGCACCGCGCGCACGGAGGTTCTGTACGGGCCTCCGGGGCGCGCGTATGTGTATTTCATCTACGGGATGCATTGGTGCGTGAACGCGGTCACGCGCGCGAGAGGACTGCCGAGCGCTGTGCTCATTCGCGCTCTGGAGCCGCTTGAGGGAATCGACGCGATGCGGCGCCGTCGTCACGGCCGTCCCGATCGCGAACTCACGAACGGGCCGTCGAAGCTGTGCGAGGCCCTCGCGATCACGGGCCCGCGATTTCACGGGGTCTCGCTCATTTCCTCGCCGTTACGAATTTTGGAAGGCCACGCAGTCCCCGATCACGACGTCGCGATCACCCCGCGTATCGGCATTTCCAAGGCCGCGGATGACCCGCTGCGATGGATCGTGAGATCGAGCAACTACATATCGGGAGTGCGCCAGGCGAAAGTGGCGAGATGAATGCGGGATGCGGAATTTCGACCCGGTGCAGCGTGCAGAAGAGGAATTAGAATGCGGGACTCAGATGTCGCTTCTGAGTCCCGCATTCGAATTCCTTTTCCGCACCTGCATTGATTCGAGCTCTTGGCTCACCACTTCTCGATCGACGTCCCAAAGTTATACCGGAGCCCCGCCGCCCAAATCGTCGTGAACCCCGTTCCGTTGAGATACCAGCTCGATGTGCCCTGCGTGGGCATAACGGTGATCTGCGCGAAGGGTGAGAAACGCTTGAAGTTGTACATCAGGCCGAGATTGCCGAACAATTTGCCTTCGGTTCGGGCATCGACGATCGCTTTCTGATTCGAGTCGGCCGCCGCTTGCGACGAAAACGTCGTCGTGCAGCCCGGACAGCTTCTCAGCGCCGCGGAGTTGATGAAGTTGAATGCGTACCCGACCCCGACGTACGGCTTGAATGATTGGTACTCGGGCGGAAAGATCATCAGCGAGAAACCAGCGCGGCGCATGTCGTTGATGCCGACTGCGAGAAGGCCGGCGCCGGTCGGGCTGGCGATCGAGGAGGTCGTGCTGAAGTACGATTGCTCGAGAAAAATGTTCAGCGCGTACCGGCTGCGCGTGAGCATCCAGTCGGCGCCGATCGTCGGCGCATTGGTGCGCAGGTTCTGCGTGCCAACTGCCGTCGCAAGGCTCGTGTAGCCGCCATATGCGCCCCAATACCACGAGTCCGTAAACCCCTCAGACGCCGACTGCGCAGTTCCAACCGACGGTGCAAACGTCACCCCGGCGACTGCGGCAAGCGAGAGGGCGACCAGACGAGACGATCTCATGCGTTATTCCTCGAAATGGGAGCTTCATGGGGGGGACGATGAGGGGGCGGGGCAGGTCACTTAAAAAGGACCGAAGACCGAAGTCCGAGGACCGAGAAAACGGGCGCCCTGTTTGGGACGCCCGTTCGCCGTTGCGGTTTTCGGTATTCGGTCCTCGGACTTCGGTCTTATCTGAGAATGCCGACCTTTCGGGCAACCTTCGCGATGCTCTCCACCGCGAAATCGAGGTCCGCGACCGAGTGCGCCGCCGAAACCTGGCACCGGAGCCGCGCCGTGCCCTGCGGGACCACCGGGAATCCGAATCCGGTGATGAAAATGCCCTCATCCAGCAGCATCTCGCTCATCCGGATCGCGTCGGCGGTTTCACCGATGATGATCGGAACGATCGGCGTCTCGCCTTCGAGCGGCTTAAGGCCTGCATTGAGCAGCGCGGCGCGGAAATGACGCGTGTTCTCATGCAGTTTCGTCACGCGTTCGGGGTGCGCCTCGATGAATCGCACCGCGGCGAGCGCGCTGCACGCGACCGTCGGCGTCAGCGCGTTCGAAAAGAGCTGCGGCCGCGCGCGCTGCGTCAGCATGTCGCACAGCGCCGCCGGTCCCGCGACGAATCCACCCGCGGCGCCGCCGAGTGATTTGCCGAGTGTCGACGTGATCACGTCGACTTCGCCCAGCACGCCGAAATGCTCGGGCGTGCCGCGTCCGGTCTTGCCGATCACGCCCGTCGCGTGCGAGTCGTCGACGATCAGCACCGCGTCGTGATCGCGCGCGATCTGCAGGAGCTGCGGCAGCTTCGCGATGCTCCCTTCCATCGAGAAGATTCCGTCGGTCCAGATGAGGCGGCGCTTCGCACCCTTGTTCGCCTTCAGTTTCGCGACGAGATCGTCGAGATCGCCGTGCGGATATACGGCGGTCGTGCATTTCGTGATCGCCTTTGCGAGACGGATCGAATCGATGATCGACGCGTGATTGAGCGCATCAGAGCAGACGAAGTCGCCTTCCTCGACGACCGTCGCCGTGAGCGCCTCGTTCGCGTTCCAGGCCA
>DASYSH010000461.1:0-1720 GCA_036003525.1 Gemmatimonadaceae bacterium
CAGCCGTGCTCGTCGTCGCCGATGAGGCCGCGCTCGGGGTCGGCCGAGAGCGTCGTCTTGCCGGTGCCCGAGAGGCCGAAGAACAGCGCCGTGTCACCGTCGGGGCCGATGTTGGCGGAGCAATGCATCGAGAGAACGCCCTGCTTCGGCAGCAGGTAGTTCATCACGGTGAACATCGATTTCTTCAGTTCACCCGCGTAGCGCGTGCCGCCGATGAGAATCATGCGCTTGGCGAGATTCAGCACGATGAATGTCGTCGTGCGCACGCCGTGCTTGGCGGGATCGCCCTGATATTCCGGCGCGTGGAGAATCGTAAAGTTCGGCGCGAACGCCGCCAGCTCCGCCAGCTCCGGACGGATGAACATGTTGCGCACGAAATTCGCGTGCCACGCATTCGGCGTGACGTAGCGGCAGGAGAGCCGGTACGCCGGATCGGCGCCGCAGTAGAGATCCTGCACGAACAGTTCGTCCCGCCCGTTCAGATATGCTTTCACGTCCGCGAGCAGAATCTCGAACTGCGCCTCGCTCATCGGCTGGTTTACGGCGCCCCAGTCGATGTCGTTTTCCGACGCGCTCTCCTTGATGACGAATTTGTCTTTCGGCGAGCGGCCCGTGTGCGGCGTCGTGACGGCGACGAACGGGCCCATGTCGGCGAGTTCGCCTTCCTTGCGGCGGATCGCGGCGGCGACGAGCTCGGGCGGATTGAGATTCCAGCGGGCCGTTCCTTTCGGCGAGAGTCCCTGTGTGCTGAGCCCGTGCGAGCTCTCGCGTGACGGCGTTGCGGCGGATGACATGATTGAGTGAGTGGGGGAGGTTCTTGTGATTGCTGGTCAGCGCGCGACGGGCACGGTTTCGTATTCGCCGGTCGTCACGCGCGCGGCTTCGGTACTGGCTCTTACGCGCCATTGCGCATCGATGACGGCGACTGCCGCCATGTTCACGATCTCCTGCACGTCGGCGCCCTGCTCGAGCACGTGAACCGGATGCGCCATGCCGACGAGAATGGGGCCGATCGCGGTGGCCCCGCCCAATTGTGTGAGCAGCTTGTACGCGATGTTGCCAGCGCTGAGATTCGGAAATATCAGCACGTTGGCTGCTTCCTTCAAACGGCTGAACGGATAGCGTGAGGCGAGAATCTCTTCGCTGAAGGCCGTGTCGGCCTGCATTTCTCCGTCGACGACGAGCTGCGGCCGGCGTTCGCGCAGAATCTTGACGGCGTCGGCCATCTTCTGCGCCTGCGGATGCTTCACCGATCCGAAATTCGAGAATGAGAGCATCGCCACGCGCGGCACCTGCCCGAAATTCGTGACGAGTCCGCTCGCGGAGATCGCGATCTGCGCGAGCTGTTCCGCGGTCGGATCGATGTTCACCGTGGTGTCGCCGCAGAAAATCACATGCTTGTCGAACACGAGCATGTACAAGCCGCTCGCGAGTCCGACGACCGGATGCGGCCCGATCACTTCGAGCGCGGGACGAACCGTCTCGGGATAGTGCTTGTTGAGGCCGCCGATGATGCCGTCGGCGTCGCCGACCGCGACCATCACGGTGCCGAAATAAATTCCCTTGTAGAGCAGCTGATGCGCTTCGGCGAGCGAAAGTCCCTTGCGCTGGCGTCGCTGAAACAGAAAATGCGCGTAGCGCTCGCGCTGCTTTGAATTGCCGGGATCTTCGATGCGAATGCCGTCGAGCGAGACATGATTGTCTTCGGCGGTCTCGCGAA
>DASYSH010000462.1:0-2867 GCA_036003525.1 Gemmatimonadaceae bacterium
GATTCCTTCGGCGAGCGTTTTGCGGCGCCGGACCGTTTCGAGCTGCTCGCGCTCCGTATTGAGCTTGCGGCGCGTGATCTCGACGCCCTCGCGGAGATCTTCCACGCCGAGCTTCGCGCTTACGAGCGCGCTCTTCATGGCATAGATGGCGGCGCGGCGATCGCCGGGCGCGACGCGGCCGTGCAGCAGATCCTGGATTGTGCTCTTCAGAGACTCAAACATGATGCAGGGCGCAAAAGAGGAATGCGGGGCTCGGCCAAGGCAGAGTGCGGAACAGGAATGCGGAGCGTAGAATCAAGTATGTCGAAGATGATAGCGATCAGCGCAACGGCCGACGCGTCCAAAATACGGCTCTCGCTGAATTACGCGCGGTCGATCGAAGGAGCGGGGCTCATTCCGGTGATCGTGCCGCCCCTCTCCGACCCTACGCGTGTGGGGGAGATTTTGGATTCAGCCGGCGGATTGCTGATCACGGGCGGCGAGGACGTCGATCCCACGCGCTACGGCACCGCGCCGCATCCGAAGCTTGGCGAAATCAATCCGGCGCGCGACGCGACAGAACTCGCCCTGATCGAGGCGGCCCGCGCGCGAAAACTTCCGCTGCTCGCGATCTGCCGCGGCCCGCAGATTCTCAATGTCGCATTTGGCGGCACACTGTATCAGGACTTGCCGAGCGAGCGGCCGTCGGACGTGAACCACAATCCGTCGGGTGAACGCGACGTGCGCACGCACGACGTGCACATCACGCCGGCCACGCGCCTCGCGGATGCGACCGGCGCCACCGCGATGAGAGTCAACTCGTATCACCATCAGGCGATAGACCGTCTCGGGTACGGACTGCGCGTCACCGCGGTCGCGCCGGACGGCGTGATAGAGGGAGTCGAAGGTGAGGATCCCTCATGGTGGATTCTCGCGGTGCAGTGGCATCCCGAGGACCTCACCGCAGACGCAAAGGCGTGGGATCGCGGCATCTTCAAGGCGTTCGCTGACGAAATCGCGCGCCATGCGTGACCCAAGTCCGGCGCCGCCGGGTACCAGCGGTAGCGTCTCGACCCGACGCTCGTCTACTATTCAAGACTAAACCCGAAGAGACCGCGTGCTTTACCTCTGTATCCCGTCGTACAATGAAGCGCCCACCGTGGGCGTCCTGCTCTGGCGCATCCGCAAGGTGTTCCAGGATTATTCGCGCGAGTACGAGATCCTCGTGTACGACGACGCGAGCACCGACGGCACGCGTGAAACACTCGAGCCATACAAGAAGGTCATGCCGCTCACGGTGATCGGCGGGCGCGAGCACGTGGGCTACACCCGCGCGGTCGAGGCGCTGCTCCAGTGCGCCAGCGAGAGAACGAAATATCCGAGGCGCGATGCGGTCGTGCTCATGCAAGCCGATTTCACCGATCAGCCCGAGCACCTTCCCGAACTCGTCAAACGCTTCGAGGGCGGGGCCGACGTCGTCGTGGTCGAGCGCGTGATGAGCGATGCCGCGCCCGAGCCGGTCCGCAAACTCGCGAAGCTCGCGCGCTGGCTTCCGCGGTTCTGGCCGATTCGTTCGTTCGTGACGGTCGCCGGCGTGAAGGATCCGTTCGGCGGTTTCCGGCTCCTGCGCATCAGCATCGTGCGCGACATGCTCAAGGAACAGCTGGCCCGTCCTGTGGCTGATGCACCGGTGTGGGCGACAAACGTCGAGTTGCTGAGAAGTGCGGTTCGCCACGCCCGCCGCACCGAGACCGTCGCGCTGGAATGTCGATGGGACGTTCGTCCGCGTGAGACTCGAGTGAAGGCGTGGCCTGACCTGATCGATCTCGCAAAACGCGGTTGGGCGGCGCGCTCAAAGCGCTCTCCAGACAAGGCCGCGTGAAGCTCTCCGTCACGCTGTGCATAGCCGCGTTTGCGGGGCTCGCCGGTATTGCTCCGGTCGCTCCCCTTGCCGCGCAAGCGCTGGCGAAAGTGCCATGGGCTGCGGGCGAGGATCTCCAGTACGTCGTAAGACTCGCGGGGCTGGAACGCGGAACGGGAGCCATGCAGGTTCTCGGCCTCGACTCGATGCGCGGTCATCCCACCTGGCGCCTGCATTTCAACATCAAGGGCAGCACTCCGTTCGGCACGTACCATGTCGACGATTCGTACGACAGCTGGATGGACGCCGAGACGTTCAATTCGCTTCGCTTCGAGCAGGATCTCTACGAGGGCGGCACGAAACGGAAACGGAATTACGACATCTATCCGTCGAAGAGCATGTTCCATCAGGAAGGAAAGGAGGAGCGTGCGTCGGTGCCGGATCCGCTCGACGATGCGTCGTTTTTCTTCTTCGTGAGAACGCTCCCGCTCGAAGTCGGGAAAGAGTACACCTTCAACAAGTATTTCAATCCCGACGCGAATCCCGTTGTGATCAAGGTGCTGCGTAAGGATACGATCGACGTGCCGGCCGGCCGATTTGCGACGGTCGTGCTTCAGCCGACGATCAAGACGAACGGCATTTTCTCCGAAGGCGGCCACGCGGAGATCTGGCTGTCGGACGACAGCCGCCGGATCCTCGTTCAGATGCAGACGCATTTCGCGAAGGTCATTTCGCTCGGGCTGCGGCTCAAGTCGATCGGGACGAGTGCGGTGATTCCGGGCGCGGCTCCGGGGAAGAAGCGTTGAGCACGGAACGGAAGCGTCCCGCGGAGACCGACCTCGCGCGCGTTCGCACCGTTCCCATCGCGAAGCGCCCGAACAAGGTCCGCGCGGAGGAATTCTCTTCCCCGCCCGGCGACGACCGCTCGTTCGCCGCATTTCTTCGCGCGCTGCCTGATGTTCTGGTCGCGCGCGATTTTCTGCTCGTCGCCGACGCCATCGCCGCCGCCGCGCGGCGGAAGCGCGGC
>DASYSH010000463.1:0-4040 GCA_036003525.1 Gemmatimonadaceae bacterium
TGGTCGAACCGGTCTCGGGAAAGCCACGCCTGGTGGTATTCGGCGCGGGCCATGTGGGCGCGCGGCTGGCCGAGGCGGCGGCATTTGCGGGATGGCGAGTGACGGTGGCCGACGATCGCGTGGATTTTGCGGACGCGAGCCGGCTGCCGTTCGCCGAGCGTGTGGTGGTGTGTGATTTCCACGATGTGATCAGCGCGGTGCAGCTCGACGCCGATACGTACGTCGTGATCGCGACGCGCGGACACCAGCATGATGTGGTGCTCGCGGGACAACTGGTGCCGCTGCCGTTGCGCTATCTCGGAATGCTGGGGAGCCGGCGGAAGGTCGCGCTCACCGCGAAAGTCTTGCGCGAGTGGGGACTGACGAACGAAGCGATCGACCGGGTGCATGCGCCCGTTGGGCTGTCGATTGGCGCGGACACGCCGGAAGAAATCGCGGTCAGCGTGGTGGCGGAAATGATTTCAGTACGGCGTGCCGGCTCGCGCAGACGCGGCGGCACACTGATTCATGCAGGCGACGAGGTTTCCGGCGGTGACACGCCGAAGGAGCGGTAATGCCACCAGCAGCGAAGTTGTCGGATATCGAAATTCAGCGCGAGCTGGGGACGCTGACGGGCTGGACGCGAAAAGGGGAATCGCTGGCGAAGACGTTCACCTTCTCGACGTTCATGGCGGGGATTTCGTTCGTCGACCGTGTCGCGGTTGCCGCGGAGAAGATGGATCATCATCCGGATCTCGATATTCGATATACGAAGATTTCGGTTGTTCTATCGACGCACTCCGCAGGTGGGATCACGATCCACGATATGAATCTCGCGCGGGAGATGGATCGGCTGGCAGTTTAGAGAAACGGCAACTGCTTGGCCACGGATTACGCGGGAAAAAGAACGGCGACAACAGCCTGATACTGCAAACGCAAAAAAATGGGGGAACTGCAACTGCGCTTTTCGCGTTTGGTTGCGGTTCCCCCATTTTCTTGTCGTATATCCGGCAGTTATCGCCGTTTGTCCACCCGTGAAATCCGTGGCAAAAGCTGCTGCAGTTCAGTTCCTGCGGTTGCCGCTGAGCAGCGACAGGATGAACAGGAACATGTTCAGCAGGTCGAGATATATGTTCACGGCCGCCATCACGTAGTCATCGGGGCCGTACACATTGCGCAGGCGCGATGTGTCGAACACGAGCAGGCCGCTGAACAACAGCACTGCGATTCCCGAGATCCAGGTGTAGCCGCTGGTGCTGCCGGTGATCGCCATCAGCACGATCGTAACGAGCAAGACGATCAGTCCCGTGACCAAGAAACCGCCCCATGCGCTGAAATCGCGGCGGCTGATGAACGCATACGCCGTCAGCGCTGCGAAGGCCGAAAATGTGAGCAGGCCGGCCTGCGAAACCGAGCCCGGGCTGTGTTGCTCCATCACGGCGAGGAACGGCGCGATGTAAAGGCCTTCCGCGAACGTGAACAAAAAAACAAAACCAATATTCTGCGGAAATGAGTTCCGCATCGCCTGCGCAGCGATGAGTGGAACGAACACGCATGCCAGCATGATCCAGCGGTGCGCGAGCACGGCGTCCATCATCGCGGGCGACGTCATCGCGTACGCAGCGCCAGCCATCGTCACCATGATGCTCGCAAATACGAGCGTATACGTCCTCCGCACCAGCGTCGCCACATCCTCGCCGCTGCGGACAATTGTCGTTTGAGGTACTGCGTATCGGGAAAAGCCCACTTCTTCGACTCCGTAAGGGACCCTGAATTATAACCGATTAAGGCTTTGGAGTGCCGACTGTTCCGTCGGCGTTCAGCTGATGCAGCGCTGCTTCGCCCGTAACCGTTCCGATCTCGACTTTTCGGCCGCCAGCCCCGATCGTGCCGGAGAGATCCTTGTCCTGGCCTTTCTTCACGAGCCCGGGATAATCGCTGCTCAATCCGCCGAGCACCGACGAAATGTCGACGTTGCCGTCGAATTTTTCCGGCAGGTACGCCGCAACGGATCCATTGATGGAGTGCGCGCGGACGAGACCATCGGCGCCGAGTGTCGTCATGCGCACGTCGACGTCGCCGTTTACGGTTTCCGCGTCGACCGGTCCGACCGACGTCGCGACCTTGATCGAGCCGTTCGCGGTGCGCGCCTTCACCGGCGCCGTGGCGGCGGTGCCGATGGATCCGTTCACCGTGAACACGTCGACCTTCACGCCCGTGGGCACATAGATCGTGAAATTGATTTCCGCGTCGGTCCCGTGGCCGAGGATTTTATCACTCAGTTTGCTGTTCTTGATGTTGTAATTGCCTTCGCTGCAGCTGCCCGTGCCCCAGATCGCGCAGATGGTCGTGTTGCCGTTGTCCTGATTGTGCGACGCGACGAACTTCACGTCCGTCTTCGGATCGCCGCGATGCCAGCGCGCCTCCGCGGTCACTTTCACGTTGCCGTCGGAGGCGGGCATCACCTTCACGGACCCGTTGGTGTTGCGGATGAATACCGTGGTGCCCGCATTGACGGGAGAGTTCCACGAGAACGCGGACGGATCGACCTGCAGCGGTCCGCTGCTGCGGCTGTCGATCATGCAGGCACTCGCGGAAACCGTGCAGACAAAAAGAAGGCCGTACGCCGGGAAAAAAGTGCGCGCGGCCTTCTCGTTGGTCCAACCTGTCATCGTTGCGGGCATGAGTTCCTCCGTTACCGCCGTTACTCAGGCCCTACGAAACTATCTCATGAGAGTTTCCGCAACCGGATGCTGCCGTTGACGGTGGAGAGGCGGAGACTGGGGCCGCCGCGACCGAGCGTCCCGCGCAAACGGCGCGGGGTGAACGAACCTTCGACGGTCAGCGGAAAGTCGGAGGTGATGCGGCCGTTCACGGTGTGCATGTCGATATCCGCGTTCACGGACGGTCCGAGCTCGAGCGTGATCGTGCCGTTCGTCGTCGTGTATTCAGTGTGGTCGGCGTCGAGTGAGGCCGCGCGGACGGTGATGCTGCCGTTGGTCGTGTGCGCCTGGACCGCGCCTCCGCTCGACCGCGCTTCGATGCTTCCATTTACGGTGCGCGCGATCACGGTCGACGTTGCGCCGTCGACGTCCACGCCGCCATTCACGGTGGTGGCTTCGATCTTCACGCCGGCCGGCACGCGCACGACGAACTGGACCTGCACATCGTTGCGGTTGTTGCCGAACCAGTTCCACCCGTCGTTGTGCGAGTGGTAGCCGTCTTCGTCGCAGCTTGAGCGCTCGTTCCACAGCGCGCACACGATGACGTCACCGCCGTTCGAACCCACCTGGCGCACCGTGATCTTCACGTCACGCGGGTCGCCGTCGCGCCAGCGCTTTTCCGCGCGCACTTCGACTCTGTCACCGCTGCCCTGTTCGATGCGCACCGGCCCGTTGAGATTGCGCACGTACACCCAGCGGCCGCTCCGAACGGTGCCCGACCAGGTGAAGGAATCGTCGCTGCGGCGTCCGTCGTCGTCGCGGGACCGGCTCTGCGCGTATGCGCGCGACGGGATGTAGCAGGCGGACAGCATCGGTACGGCCACGCCGAGCAACAGCGCCAGCGTCGTGATCTTGCGTCGCATGTTCGTTAGTTCTCCTCGCGGTCGGAGTGACCGGCCCTGTCGATGGTGATGTTGCCGCTGAACGTCGAGCCGGTGATGTGCGCACCGCCCTTGCCGATCATGAACTGCATTTTCTTTCCGTGGCGCGCCATCGCGGAGATGTCGCCCGGCTGAAGCGTGATCGGGAACGCGCTCGAGATCCGCCCGCTGAATGTCTCGAGCGCGAGATCGGCGGCGGAGTTGTCCGGAATTTCCAGGTGCACGTTGCCGGAGTGCGTCGAAAACTCGTAGCTGCCCGACGGATCGATGCTGCCCTTGTAGTTCAGAGTCCCGCTGACACTCTCCACGCTCGCGTGCGACGACTTCACACCGGTGAGTGTGATGTGTCCACTGACGGTGCCGGCGGTCAGATCGCCAACAATGTCTTCAGCTTCGATCGACTGGCTCGTCGAGCCGAGCCGAACGCGGCCGCGCAGCTTCGCCGCGTGCACTTTTC
>DASYSH010000464.1:0-1917 GCA_036003525.1 Gemmatimonadaceae bacterium
GGAATGGCCTGAAGCGCGCTGCGAGTGATTTCTGACGCCGTCGCAATCGCGGCGTCCAGGTCGGCCGCTGCGAGCCCCGCCTGTGCCATGTGCGGCTTGCCACCGCCGCGCGCGCCGGTCTTTGTCCCGAACGCCTTCACCAAATCATTCGCCGATACACCCTTTTCACGCAGCGCGTCGCTGACGACGATGAGCAGCGTCGCCTTGCCATCGTCAAAAGCCGCGCCAAGCACGCCGGCGCCACTGCCGAGCGCTTCGCGGACACTGTCACCGACCGCCTGCAGTTCCTTCACATCGCCGGCCTTCACCGTTCGCGCGACGAAGTTGTGCGCGCCGGCTTTCTCGGCCGCGCCCATCACGTCGAACGAGCCGCCGCCGCCCCGGATCGCATCTTCGAGTTTCTTCTCGAGCGTCCTCTTCTCGGCGATCAGTTGATCGAGCTTTTTCTCCAGCACATCCGGCGTCACGGCGTGAACGTTCACCTTGAGACGGTCGGCGAGCGCTTCCAGCGTATGCTCTCGCTCGCGCAGCAGCTGGTACGCCTTCGGGCCGGTCACCGCGACGATGCGCCGGACGCCGGCCGACACGCCGCTCTCCGAGACGATCCTGAACATCAGGATATGCCCCGTGTTCCTCACATGAATGCCACCGCAAAGTTCGGTCGAGCGCAGCGGAATCTGCACGACGCGAACCGTGTCGCCGTATTTCTCGCCGAACAGCGCCATCGCGCCCGTCGCGATCGCATCGGCGTACTTCTTTTCCGTCGTGATGACGTCGTTGTTCTGCCAGATCCCTTCGTTCACCCACTTCTCGACCTGCGCGAGTTGATCCGCGGTGAGCGGACCATGATGCGTGAAGTCGAAGCGCAGACGATCGGGCTCGACGACCGAGCCGGCCTGATGCACGTGATCGCCGAGCACGCGGCGCAGCGCCGCGTGCAGCAGATGCGTGGCAGTGTGGTTGCGCGTGATGTCGCGCCTGCGCGCAGCGGGCACGCGCGCGACCACGTCGCCGAGTTCGATGTCGCCGGTCAGCGTGCCGATCGCGGCAATGCGCCCGTCGACCTTTTTCACATCGTCGACGTCGACGCGCCACTTGCTCTTCCCCTCAGCCGACACGATCTCACCCACGTCCGATACCTGACCACCCGATTCCGCGTAGAATGGGGTGTCACTGAGTATGACCGCCACGCGCGAGTCTTCGAGACGGCGAACGGCCATGATGCTCGTTTCGACTTCGACCGTTTCGTACCCGACGAAACGCTGCGTGCCCATCCCCGATGGAGACGCGTGCCGTTCCCATTTTCCCGCGTCGGCGAGATCGTCGGCAACGACGGAGATGCGGCGTGACTTGCGTTCGTCCTGCGACTGCTTGCGCTGCCCGGCGAGTGCGGCTTCGAAGCCCGCGATGTCGACGGTATAGCCGCGCTCGCGCGCCATGAGTTCGGTGAGGTCGATCGGGAAGCCGAACGTGTCGTAGAGGCGAAAGGTGTCTTCGCCCGAGATAGTGCCGCGGATTCCATTGCCCCGCGTCGCGCCGGCGATCGGCGCGAGCTCGTCGAATCTCGCCATGCCGCCGTCGATCGTCGCGAGGAAGCGCTCTTCCTCGGCGCGCGTCGTCTCGACGACGTGCTTCTTGCGCACATGCAGCTCCGGAAACACTTCGCGCATTTCGTCTATGACTTTTTCGACGACGTATACGAGCGTGGGCTCGCGGCGTCCGAGGAGCCATGCATGCCGAACCGCGCGGCGCAGAATGCGGCGCAGGACATAGCCGCGACCGTCGTTGCTCGGAAAAACGCCGTCCGCGAGCAAGAACGCGACCGCGCGCGCGTGGTCGGCGATCACGCGGAATCCCGCCGACCGCTCTTCAGCATAGACGTACTTGATGCCGACGACCTTCTCGACCATCGCGATA
>DASYSH010000465.1:0-5449 GCA_036003525.1 Gemmatimonadaceae bacterium
TCTTCCGGATTGTCGACGTGCACCCAATACATCAACGAGTTCACTCCGATGGTTGCGCGCATGCGCCGCGCGACCGGAATGTCGCCGCCCAATCCGAGCGCGAGCCCTGGATCGAACGACTTCGTAATGGTCGGATCAAAATTATACGACTCACCGCCGCGATGAATGACCGCGGGCCCGGCGCTCGCCCAAACGCGATAACTCGCGTTCGTAGGTGCCATGTTGGACATCACCTGCACGCTCGCGATCTGCACCTGCGCGCCGAGCGTCGGCGACTGAGTCGGCGGCTGCGAGCCGCTGCTCAACGGAAAGGTTTGCTCGATCCGGATGTTGCTGAATGCCACGCCGGCCTGAAGCTGCAATCCAACTTGATTGTGAAACCACCAGCGCGCGTCGACGCCGTACGCGGCGCCGGTGAGATCCTGCGGCGACTGCGGCAGCCACGTCGCGGTCTCCTGCACTTTCGCGAGGCCCAGGGTCGGCCGGTAGTATGCCACGAACGGTGCGATCTCGAACGACGTCTGTGCCGCGAGCGTGTGGACGCCGAATACAAGCGCGGCAGTCACCGCAGCCGAACGGCCGATTCGATTCTGTACCGCCATTGCAACACTCCTTGTTCGCATGAGCCCGCGCATCGTGTGGATGATAGTCGTCCCGAGCCGTAGTTTTGTTCCGATGCGAGTGCTCCTTGGCCTGATCGTGTTCGCCGGCATCGTCGGCGCCCAAGACCCCGCGCCGCAAACCGCGCCGCAAAAGTTGAGCGCGCTCGACCGCGCCGCCGCCGACCGCAACGCGCGCCACGACAAAACGCGCTACGACGCCTTCTTCAAGAAATACAGCAAGCGCTACTTCGGCATCAATTTCGACTGGCAATATTTCAAGGCGCAGGGGCTCGCGGAAAGCGAGCTGAACGCCGCGGCGCGCAGCTACGTCGGCGCACGCGGTGTGATGCAGCTCATGCCGTCGACATTTCAGGAAATCCAAACCAAGCGTCCGGAATTTCAGTCGATCGACGATCCGGAGTGGAACATCGCCGCCGGCATCATGCACGACCGCTATCTCTGGAAACTCTGGGAGCCCGTCGGCGCGGACTCCGACCGCACACGCTTCATGTTCGGCAGCTACAACGCGGGCGAAGGAACAATTGGCCGCGCGACCGCCGCCGCGCATGCGAAGCAGCTCGACGAAATGCGCTGGCCGAACATCGAACTCGTCGCGCCCGAAGTCCCGCGCTGGCGATACCGCGAAACGATCGGTTACGTAAAAAAGATCGCGACGTACTACGGAGCGATGCGCGCGCCCAGGTGATAGAGCGCGACAGCATTCTCGCGCATCACCAGCCGTGCGAGCTGCTCCGCGCGTTCGCGCGAGATCTCGCCGTCGCGCATCATACCGGTGAGCGCGAGTCCCAGCGCGCGGCGGGCTGACTCGGCGCCAAGGTACGCGCCCGATTCCCACAGTTGCTTCGGGCCGCCGTCGAACGCATCGGTTCCGAACAGCACGCGGTCGGGCCACGCATCGAGCCACGAGCGCAGCGCGCGCGCGAGTTCTCCCGGCTCCGCAATGATGTCCGTCATGGAAATGTCGGCGTAGACATTTCCCTTGTTGAGCATCGCGAGCGTGTGACTCGCGAGCGGCCAGCCGCCGTGGATGATGACGAAGGTGGTTGCGCGCAGCGTCGAATCGTTGAACGCGCTCTCGAGCAGATACGGATCGGCGCCGCGCGCAGAATAGAACGTTCCCGCGCCCGACGTGGAGTGGATGTGCACCGACATACCGAGCCGGCCGGCTTCGCGCGCGATCAGGCGAAAGAGATAGTCCTCGAGCGATTTGTATTCGGCGCGCGCGGGGATGCCTCCTGCGGCGTAGCGCGCGTACACCGAGCGCGCGATTTCGGGATTCGGGTCGTCGAAGTCCAGCGCGCGCAGGTACGCGGCCTCGAACTTCACGGCGACGGCACCGGCTTTTCGCTGTCGCTCGAGCGTCGGCGTCAGCACGGTCTTGACGTAATCATCGAGCGTCGCGGGAATCTTCGCGATGCCCAAATCCGTGAGATACCGCCGCAGCAACTTCGTCTCCAGCGCGTACAGCGATCGGGTGTCCGGCGTGCGCGACGCCTCACCGCGTCCGTCGAGCGGCAGCATCAGCGCGTCGACGAACGAGACCCAGAGAAAACGCGGTGGCGCGAGGCTCGGTCCCATGCTCACGCGGTTTGCCAGCATGACGTCGATTCCTGCGCGGTCGAGCGCAAGCTCCGGCTTCCCGCCGGCGATGTCCTTGGTTTTGGCCGCCGCAGCTATCCAGCCGGGCTGATCGTCGCGGAGGCGGAGCGGTGGCCGCCCGGGTGGAATCGCGTCGAGCGGAAGCGCATCGTAGTCGGTGTCAGGGCGCGCGCCGGTGGCGAGCTGAAGCATTGGATGCGCGTGATTGTCCACGGCTTTGATCGCCGCGATGTACTTCTCCAGCGCCGGATCGACGGGCGGCTGAGCGCACGCCGCCAATGACAAAACGATGACAGCCGCAATTCGCCGCGCTTGAGGTCTCATCTGCGTAGCATACGCACTGAGGCGGTAACTTCAAGCAACACACGCTCACCCGGAGATGGTTTGTCCATGATTCGTTCGAATATTCGCGGCTCGGCGCTCGCGCTCGTTCTCACGTTCACTCTGCCGCTTGCCGCCGCGGCACAGGGCGCGCCACCGGCGACCAAAGCTCCGGCACGCGCGCCGCAGGCCGCGCCGAAAGAACCGATGACGCTCGCAGCGTCATACGATCCCGCGCTTTACTCCGGACTTCGCTATCGCATGATCGGCCCGCTTCGCGGCGGCCGCGTCACTGCGGTCACCGGTGTCGCGTCGAATCCGCAGCTCTACTACATGGGCTCGACCGGCGGCGGCATCTGGAAAACGACCGACGCGGGACACAGCTGGACCAACATCTCCGACGGCTTTCTCCCGGTCGGCTCGATGGGCGCGATCGAAGTCGCGCAGTCGGATCCGAACGTGATCTACGCCGGCACGGGATCGTCGAAAATCCGCAGCAACGTCTCGATCGGCAAAGGGATGTTCAAATCCACCGATGCCGGAAAGACATGGACATTCAGCGGACTGAAAGAGGCCGGACAGATCTCGACGATTCGCGTGAGCCCCACCGATCCGAACCTCGTCTACGTCGCCGCGCTTGGAAATCCATTCACGCCGAATACGGAGCGCGGAATTTTCCGTTCCACGGACGGCGGCAAGAACTGGAAAAAGATTCTCTACGTCTCCGACAGCACCGGCGCGGCCGATCTCGAGCTGCAGCCCGGAAATCCGAAAGTGATTTTCGCGTCGATGTGGCGCGGTGAACGCCGCCCATGGACGATCATCAGCGGCGCGCGCGAAGGCGGCATCTATAAGAGTACGGATGGCGGAGATACCTGGGCCAAACTGGGCGGCGGTCTTCCGACGGGATTGTTCGGCCGCAGCAACGTGTCGATTCCTGCATCGCAGCCGAATCGCATTTACGCGCTGATCGAAGCCGCGCCCGGCGGCGGCGTGTATCGCTCCGACGACGCGGGCGCGACATGGGCACTCATGAACGGCGCCCAAAATCTCTGGACGCGCCCCTTCTATTACACGACGCTCGAAGCAGATCCGAACAATGCGGACGTCGTCTACGTCGGCAACGAAAACTGGTTCAAGAGCACCGACGGCGGAAAAACTTTTCGCAACGCGCAGGCGCCGCACGGCGACCACCATGACATGTGGATCAATCCGAAAAACTCGGATTACATGATCCAGTCGAATGATGGCGGTGCGAATGTGTCCTTGGATGGTGGACGCAGCTGGAGTTCGCAGGACAATCAGCCGACCGCCGAGATCTATCAGGTCGCGCTCGACAATCAGTATCCGTATCGCGTCTACGGCGCGCAGCAGGATCAGGGCGGCACGCTCATCGTTCCGTCGGAGCCGCTCGGCACCGGCATGGCCGAAGAGTGGCGCGTCGGCCCGGGGTGTGAAACGGGCCCGGTGATTCCGAACCGCACCAATCCCGACGTCGTGTACGGATCGTGCAAAGGTCAGTTCAGCCGGATGAACATGAAGACCGGCGAAGAGCGGCAGTACTGGGTCGGAGGCGAATCGCTGTACGGAAATGGCGGCGCGACGCTGATCTATCGTTTTCAGCGCGTGTCGCCGATGGAAGTTTCGCCGCACGAAGCCGCGACGGTCTACTATGGATCGCAATACGTGCACCGCACGCGCGACGACGGTGTGACGTGGGAAAAAATTTCACCGGATCTCACGGCGTTCCCGAAGGGCGAGCCGCAGGAAGCGAGCGGCACACCGATCACGCGCGATGCGACGGGCGAAGAGGTCTACAGCGTCATCTACTCGATCCGCGAATCGCCAATCACACCCGGGCTGATCTGGACCGGATCGAACGATGGGCTCTTCTACGTGACGCGCGATGGCGGAAAGAGCTGGACGAACATCACACCGAAGGACATGCCGCCGGGCGGACGCGTGCAGAACATCGAGCCGAGTCCGCACAGGCCGGGCACGGCGTACTACGCGTACTATCGCTTTTTGATCGGCGGAGATTTCGCTCCGTACATCTACAAGACCGACGATTACGGCAAGACATGGACGAAGCTGACCGACGGCACGAACGGCATCGCGAAGGATGAGCCTGTGCGAGTCGTGCGTGAAGATCCCGTGAGGCCCGGCCTGCTGTACGCCGGAACAGAATGGGCGATGCACATCTCATTCGACAACGGCGCGCACTGGCACCCGTTCCAGCAGAATCTTCCCGTCACGCCCGTGACCGACATCAAGTTCGGCCGCGAGGACATGGTGCTGTCGACGCAGGGGCGCGCATTCTGGGTGATGGACAACCTGACGCCGCTGCGGCAATTGAACGAAAAAGTCGCGGGATCTCAGGTGACGCTGTACAAGCCGGAGGAAGCGGTGCGCGGGCGCAGTGGTCGCGGCGGCGGTCGCGGCGCGGGTCCGCAGTACACGACGCCGGGCGCGCAGATCGACTATTACATCGCGCCGAGCATGAAGGACGACGTGACGCTCGAAATTCTCGATGGCGCCGGCAAAGTCGTGCGGAAGTTTTCGAGCGCCGCGGTTGCGGCCGCTCCGCAGCCGGCGGACGATACGCCGTCAGATGATGAAACCGGCGGTGGCGGCCGCGGCGGACGCGGCGGCCAGGCTCGTCTCGACAAATCCGCCGGCATGCATCGCATGACATGGGACCTTCGTTATCCGGGTCCGATGAACGGCGCGGGAGTCGAAGGCGGCAACGGGCCGGCAGCCGTGCCGGGCTCGTACTCGGTGCGGCTCACGGCGGGTTCGATCAAGCAGACGCAGCCGCTCACGGTGGTCGAGGATCCGCGCACGCTGCGCGACGCAATCACGCTCGCCGACTTGAAGGCGCAGTTCGATCACAACATCGCGGTGCG
>DASYSH010000466.1:0-2800 GCA_036003525.1 Gemmatimonadaceae bacterium
TTCAACGCCGTGTACGGCATCATGTGGTTCATCGGCAGCGCGACGATGGGTCTTCTGTATGATCACTGGATCGGCGCGCTGGTTTTGTTCGGCCTCGCCGCACAGATCACCGCGGCCGGAATGTTCTTCTGGCTGAGGAAGCCGCTGGGCGTGGCGATCGCAGCTAACAACTAGATGGAAGATGGAAACGTCGATCTTCCATCTTCCATCGCGGTCATGGCGCCTTGAGGATCTTGATCGTCGTCAGCGATTCAGACGCAGCAGGAAGTTCTCTTGATCCCGGCGGGAACGCGTTCCACTTGAGCAAGTAAGCTTCGACGTCGGCGACCTGCTGCTTGGTGAGCGAGCCCGGATTGTCGGACGGCATGTCGTTGTTGATGCGGTTGAACAGTTTGCTCAGCGTGTTGCCGTCCCAGTTCTTCATGAAGTCCGGGCCACGCAGCGCCGGCGCGTCGTTGATCCCCATGAGCGAATCGCCGTGACAGTTCGAGCAGCTCGCGCGAAATGTCGACTCGCCGCGGCCGGCCTGAACGAGCGTGAAAACACTGTCCCACACGGAGCCCGAAGTCAGGGGATGACGCGGCGCGGTGCCCGCAGGAGCCGCCGCAATCTGCATGACGGTCAGCGCCGATACCATAGCCGCAGCCGCGCAGACGATGACCCGGCGCTCGATCCGAGAACGAAAATTTCGACTGGATTCTGCTCGATTTCCCGATTTTCCGGTCATACTGCCTCCTGACATTTTTTCTTGCATTCTGCCGTTTGTCTCGCAGGCTACCTCATGAACCGCCCGGAGCCGCCCTTGCCAACTATCGCGTAACCTATTGCTGCCATGGAACTAAGCTCGTGGTAACCGTTTCGGGCAAGCTCTTTGCCTTGGATTGGTCCGTCTCGTCGACCTTACGCCGAACGTCCGCCGGTCCCCCATTTCGTTTACGTCGCTCCTGGAGATTCGCTGATGCCGCGGACGAAGAAAGGATTCACGCTGATCGAGCTCCTCATCGTGGTCGTCATCATCGGGATTCTCGCGGCAATCGCGATCCCGAAATTCGCGAACACAAAGGAGAAGGCGAACATCGCGTCGATGAAATCCGACCTGCACAATCTCATCTCAGCGCAGGAAGCGTACTTCTCGGATAACAACAGCAACTACGCGCAGAGCACGACCAATCTCGGCACGAACTACAAGGCGTCGAGCGGAGTGACCGTCACGCTCAGCGCCGTCAGCGCGACCGGCTGGACTGCGACCGCGACGAGTACGAACACGACCAAGACGTGCACCGTCACGCTGAGTTCCCAGTCGACGGCCGACGGCACGCCGCAGTGTCAGTAGCGTCTCACCCCGCCGACACGACGACGTCGCGCCCCGACCGCTTGCCATTGAGCAAACGTTCGTCGGCCGCCTGAAGCAGCCGCAATACCCCGCTGCCATCCTCCGGCCACGCGGCGACACCGGCAGAAAAAGTCACAGTCACCGTCGAGCCATTCGGGAGCTTCACGCGGGTCTCGCGCAGAGTGAGGCGGATCGACTCGAGTTTTACCCGCGCATTGTCGAGCGTGGTCTCCGGCAGCAATACGGCGAACTCTTCTCCACCGAGGCGCGCGACGAGGTCGCTCGCCCGCATGCTCGAGCGCAGGACTTTCGCCACGCGGCGCAGCACGATGTCGCCGGCCGCGTGGCCGTGCGCATCGTTGATCTGCTTGAAGTGATCGATGTCGAGCATCGCAATCGCGAGCGGGCGGCCGGTGCGCGTCGTGCGCACGATCTCCTGATCCGCGCGCTCATGGAAGTAGCCGCGGTTGGCGAGTCTCGTGAGGGTGTCGCGGATCCCTGAGAGTCGCAGCACCTGCGCGCGGTCGACGATGACTGCGGCGAGGGCGGTCGATGTGAGCAGGATGATCGAATATTCCCACTGATTGCGCAGTGCGGAGCCGAGGATGCGCTGGCCGTGGCTGTCGAATACGCGCCCGGTCGCGTTCGCCCATGCGATGAGGCCGAGATATTCCGCCACGGCGATCACACCGGCGATGCGCACGAGGCGTCCATCGTATCGCAGCGCGCTCACCGTGATCGCGAGGGCGTACAGCGTGAACGTGATGCGGCTGTGCAGCGCCGACTCGGCATCGCCGCCGAGGAGGAGCAGCAGCTGGTAGATGGTGACCAGCGAGATGTCGAGGATGACCGACGGGAGACCGAGCGCCGTGCCGCCGTCACCGCGATGCGCGCGGCGAAGAATCGGAAATCCAACAACCGTGGCGACGAGCGCGAGGGCGATGCCGATGGGTCCCTGCAGCTGCTCGGGGGATCGAACCCACGTGATAATCCCGGGAAAGGCGAGCAACACCGCGACGAACAGGCGTCCGCGCGCGATGACGACCTCACCCGCGCGACCGGCGTCTGCGAGTTCGGGTTCTTGTGCGGGCCAAATGATTCGCTGGACTCTGCGCGCGAAACGGTTCACGCAAAGCCCGCCGGGTTTTCGGAAGCGACATCGAACGCGCGCTCGAGAGCGACTCCAGCGCGTGCAATCAACCCTTCGTCGAACAGACGGCCGATGAGCGTGACGCCATGCGGCACGCGGCGCGGCGGCGAAAACTTCGGCAGCGGACGCGCGGGATCGGGCGCCCAGTCGCTGCGCGCTTCCCCCACCTCCACGAAACCGGCGCGCAATGTGAGCGCCGGATGGCCCGTGAAATTCGAGATCACCAGCATCTCGCTGCGGAGCGACGGTACGAGGAGCAGATCGACCTGCGACATGAGCCGGACCATTTCGCCGGCGACTTTTCGCCGCAGACGATC
>DASYSH010000467.1:0-4378 GCA_036003525.1 Gemmatimonadaceae bacterium
GGGAAAACTCCTCTACAACCTCTCGAACGCGCGGAATTCGATTCGTCGCGACGAACGGGTGATCCTGGTCGAGGGATATTTCGACGTGGTGCGACTCGTGGATGCCGGAGTGGAATCGGTGGTCGCGCCGATGGGCACGGCACTCGCCGAAGGTCAGGCGGATCTGATCGCGAAATACGCGAAGACGGCGTTTCTGCTGTATGACAGCGACGCGCCGGGACAAAAGGCGAGTTTCCGCGCGGCGGACGTGCTCCTCACGCGGGGGATGACGGTGCGCGTGGTCACGCTTCCCGACGGCGACGATCCGGACACCTTCGTCGCGAAGCATGGGAGGGACGCGCTCGAGAAGCTGCTTACGACAGCGCTCGATGTGTTTGACAGAAAGGTGCAGCTGCTGGAGAGGGGAGGGTGGTTTGCGGATTTGCAGCGCAAGCGGCGCGCGCTCGATGCGCTGCTGCCGACGATTCGGGTGACTACGGATGAGATCACGCGAGATCTGTATGTGAAGCGGGTGAGTGAGGCGGCAGGGATTGATCGCGAGGTCTTGCTTCGTGAGCTGAGCGTGGCGCCGCGGCGGGCCGGGGCTCGGAGAGTGGCGAGGCCAGCGGGGAGTGGCGAGGGAGAGGGGGGAGCGGCGCGAAACGAGCGGGAAGTGGGGAGCTCAGCGGGGAGTGGGGAGATTTCGGGGCCTTACCGAAGCGATGTTCTCGGTTCTTCCAGCGAACTGGCTCTGCTCCGCGTGATGCTGCTTAGTCCGTCGCTCGCCGAAGGTGTGATCGAGTCCGTCGGACGACTCGAAGAGGCGGACGGGGTGCACCCTGATGTCGATTCTGGCAACGATGACCGTGGCGCG
Source organism: Gemmatimonadaceae bacterium (assembly GCA_036003525.1). GTDB lineage: Bacteria > Gemmatimonadota > Gemmatimonadetes > Gemmatimonadales > Gemmatimonadaceae > Fen-1231. The sequence goes on from DASYSH010000467.1 coordinate 854, forward strand.
ATGCGCGACCCGGTGTATCGCTCTCTATATGAAGCGATCGTGCTCCATGGCGCCGAGGCGGCGCCGGAAGTGCTGGCCGAGAGTTTGGAGCCGGTGGCAATAGAGGTGATGGAAACGATTCGCGGAGAGCCGGGTGCCGTCATGGATGGTCCTCGCACAATCGACGATGCGCTGCGCCGGCTGAAAGAGCGTTCACTCCGCGAACGACTCGACGAACTCGAGCGAACCATTGGACTCGCGCAGGGAGAAGAAAAGGATTCGCTGCTGATCGAGAAGGACGCGCTGCGTCGAGAATTGAATGCGATCGGCGGCCGAGGCTGGAAATCGGTGCGAAAATGAGCTGTTCTCCGCACCTCGCGCTCCTCACCAGGTCGCTTCTCACTCGTCGCCCGTCCCCCGTCGCCCGTCCCGCGTCGCTGTTAGTTTACATTGTGTCATACCTCCGGAGGCCTTTTGTCGACTGACCTAGACTCACTGCTCGCGCTGCAAGCTGACGATGTTGTCATTCACGGTCTCGAAGAGCGGATGTCCGCGCTCGAACCGCGAATCCGCGAACTCGACTTACGCAAGCAGCGCACGCTCGACGCGATCGGGCGATCGAACGCAGCAGTTGCCGCCGAAGAAAAGAAACAGGCGTGGCTTCGCGACAAACTCGCGGAGCACAAGCTGCTGATCGAACGGAATCAGGCGCAGATGGATTCCGTGACGAACATGAAGATGGCCACGGCGGCCGTCGCGCAGATGGAGCAGGCGCGCAAGATCGTTGCCGGTGAAGAAAGCGATCTCCTCGCCATCAACCGCCGCCTCGAGGAACTGCGCGGCGTGCTCAACGGGCAGAACAACGAACTCGCCGGCGTCGAAACGGAGCAGGAAGCGGCGCGCGCCGAAGTCGCCGCCCAGCGCGTCGACATCACGGCCGAACTCGACGCGGCTAAAGCAAAGCGCGCCGCGTCCGCAAAGCTCGTCCCTGAGGGACTGCGCGCGAAGTACGACCGTATTCGCAGCGGAAAGAAGCGCACCGAGGCTGTGTTTGCGATGAGCGGGATGTCGTGCGGCAATTGCGATACCGCGATCCCGATGCAGCGCCGTCACGTGATGAACAACACCGGTGCCATTGATCTTTGCGAAGCGTGCGGCGTCCTGATGTACTTCCCGGGGTGAAGCGGACACCGAATCGCTGGACATCCGCCCCTCGCACCGACGAGGCCGCGGCGCGATCACTCGCGGAAGCTCTCGCATTGCCGCTCCCGCTCGGCCGGCTGCTGATTGCCCGCGGCTACGATGATTCCGCGCGCGCGAAGCAGTTTCTGCGTCCGCAGCTCGACCAGCTCCACCCTCCGACACTGCTGAAGGATCTCGACCGCGCCGTCGCGCGGCTCGCCGAGGCAATTCGCGCGAAAGAAACCATTCTCGTGCACGGCGACTACGACGTGGACGGCATTTGCTCGACCACGCTGATGACGCGCGCGATGCGCGCGCTCGGCGGAACGGTCGTGCCATTCATTCCCGATCGCCGGACGGACGGCTACGATCTCGGCCCGGCGGGCGTGGCGGCGGCGAAGGCCGCGGGCGCGCGCGTCGTGCTGACCTGCGATTGCGGCACGAGCGCGCACGCCGCCGCCGACGATCTCCGCGCGGCGGGAATCGATCTGATCATTTCCGATCACCATCTGCCGGGCGGGCCGTTGCCGAATGCGTTTGCGGTGATCAATCCGCGCCGGCCCGACGACGAGTCACCTGACAAGGACCTCGCCGCTGTCGGAGTCGCGTTCAAACTTGCCCTCGCTCTCACACGGGCGCTTGGCGGCAACGAGAATGTCGTCCTCAACATGCTCGACCTCGTCGCCCTCGCGACGGTCGCCGACGTGGCGCCGCTGCGCGGTGAGAACCGTGTATTCGTGCGCCGCGGGCTCGCGCTGCTTTCCGACTCGAAATGCGCGGGTATCCGCGCGCTCGTCCGGAGCGCCGGTCTCGAAGGAAAAGAAATCACGGCGGGCCGGATCGGATTTATTCTCGCGCCGAGGCTGAACGCGCTGGGCCGCCTGGATCGCGCGATTCGCGGCGTGGAACTGCTCTTGTGCGACAGCGATGAGGCCGCGCTGGGAATCGCGCGAGTATGCGAGGAGCTCAACCGCGAACGGCAGGACATGGACAAGCGCATTCTCGACGAGGCGATGCGCCGGGTGGAGCAGCTCGACCTCGACTCGACGTTCGGAATCGTTCTGGCCGATCCCTCGTGGCATTCCGGCGTGATCGGGATCGTCGCCTCGCGCGTGGTGGAGCAGACGGCGCGTCCGACATTCCTGATCGCGATTCAGGACGGCATTGGAAAGGGCTCCGGTCGCTCGATTCCCGCCTTCGATTTGCACTCGGCGCTTTCGGCGTGCGGCGACCTGCTCATCAAGCATGGCGGACATAAGGCCGCCGCGGGGCTGACGGTCGACGTCGCGCGGGTGGACGAATTCGCCGAGCGATTCAATCAGGTCGCGCTTGACCGGCTGCACCCGGACGATCTCGTGCGTGAGCTGCGCGTGGATCTCGAGTTGCCGCTCGCGGAAGCGACGGACGATCTGGAGAAACTTCTGCGCCATTTGGAACCGTTCGGCATTGGAAATCCCGGCCCGCTGTTTCTGGCGCGGGACGTGCGCATCTCGACGAACGCGACAAAAATTGGCGCGAACGGAGTGAAGTTCACCGTCGAAGGTCCGCAGGGCGTTCTCGAAACGGTGGGGTGGGGACTGTCGGAGCGCAGCGCCGAATTGCGGGCCGGCGCGAGCGTCGACATTGCCTACAAACTCGAGCGAAATGAATTTCGCGGGAAGTCCTCGCTGCAGCTCGCGCTGATCGATTTCCGGTGAGAATCATTGCCGGCGAGTGGCGCGGGAGACAGATCGCGGCGCCGAAAGGCGATTCGGTGCGGCCGACGCTCGATCGCGTGCGCGAAGCCTGGATGAGCATGGTGCATACGAGTCTGCCCGAGGCGCGTGTGGCCGATTTATTCGCCGGGAGCGGCGCGCTGGGACTGGAAGCGCTGTCGCGCGGCGCGGCGGCGGTGGACTTTGTGGAGAACGATCCGAGGACCTTTCGCGTACTCAAGGAAAATCTGGAATCGTTGGGCGCGGGGGATCGGGGGACGCTGCATCGCGAAGATGCGATCGGGTTTGTGGCGAGACGGATGATGGGTGAGGGGGATGTGAGAGGGGCGGGTAAGGGACTGCTGTACGACGTCGCGTTCGCCGATCCGCCATATCGAAAGAACATTGCGGTTGAGCTCGCGTCGCTCTGGCTGAAGACCCCGTTCGCGACGATCTTCGGTGTCGAGCACGAGTCGTCAGAAACACTTCCGGCCGGCGGCGACACCCGCCGATACGGCGATACCTCGGTCACGATTTTTCGAACCTGAGCCGCATTCAATTCATGCCACGAGTCGCGCTGTACGCCGGAAGTTTCGACCCGATTACGAACGGCCATTCGGACCTGATCCGGCGCAGCCTCTCGTTCGTCGACCGGCTGGTGGTTGCGGTC
>DASYSH010000468.1:0-3311 GCA_036003525.1 Gemmatimonadaceae bacterium
ATGTTGCGATACCCGAGACTGCGGACACGGTCGTCGTGCCGAGCGTCGTGGCGCCGCTGCTCACCGTCATCGTGACGGATGCGCTGCTCGTCGTCACCACGTTACCGGAGCCGTCCTTGATGGCTACGACCGGCTGCGTCGTGAATGCCGCACCGCTCGCCGAGCCTGCCGCACTCGTCGTCAGCACGAGCTGTGTTGCGGCGCCCGCGCTCACTGTCACTGTCGCAGGGCTGCCGCTCACTGCGGTGCCGCCGATCGTGACGCCAATCGTGGGCGAACTCGTCGTGCCCGGTGCTGTGTACGTCGCCGTACAGACCCCGCTCACGCAGGTGAAGCTTCCGAGCGAACCCGAGCTCGGCGTTGCGACGAAGACCGCGGATGTCGCGCCGGTGATGATGTTGCCGAAGGCGTCCTTCACCGTCACCGTCACGGTTGCCGTGCCGTTCGGGGCCACGGTCGTGGGGCTGACGGATTCGGTCGTCGTCGTGGCGCTCGCCGCCGCCGCGCTGACCACCACGCTCAGGCGATTACCGCCGGCCGCGCTCAGCGTGCCGTCGGTAGTGGCCACAACCGCAGTCTCGGTCTTCACGAGCACCATCGAGGCTGTCGCGACACCGTTCGTGAACGTCACGCTCGTCGCGCTGCCGAAGTTCGTGGCCGACACCGTCGGGTTCGTGCTATTCGGCGCGACTGATGCGCCGCTGAATGTCAGGCTCTTCGCGCCGGTGTACGTCGTCGCCGTGTTGCCGCTCGCATCCTGAGCGGTCACCGTGATCGTCTGTGCGACACCGGCCGTCTGCGTACCGGTGCCGGTGATCACCAGCTGCGTCGCCGCGCCCGCAGTCACCGTCACGGTCGCCGGGCTGCCGCTGATCGCAGTGCCACCGATCGTGACGCCGATCGTGGGCGAACTCACGGTCGTCGGCGCCGTGTACGTCGCCGTGCACACCCCGCTCACGCAGGTGAAGCTGCCGAGCGAACCTGCACTCGGCGTCGCGACGAATACTGCCGACGTCGCGCCGGTGATGATGTTGCCGAACGCATCCCGCACCGTCACGGTGACGGTCGAGGTGCCGCCCGGGCCGACGCTCGCCGGGCTGGCCGATTCGGTCGATGTCGTGGCACTCGCCGCCGCGGCGCTCACCACCACGCTCAGACGATTGCCGCCCGTCGCGCTCACCGTGCCGTCCGTCGTCGCGACCACCGCGGTCTCGACGGTCGACAGAATCATCGATCCCGTTGCGACGCCGCTCGAGAAGGTCAGGCTCGTGCTCGAACCGAATGCCGTTCCCGCGACAGTCGGATTGGTGCTATTCGGCGAAACGCTCGCGCCGCTGAAGGTCAGACTCTTCGAGCCGGTGTACGTCGTCGCCGTGTTTCCGAACGCATCGCGCGCCGTCACGGTGATCGTCTGCGCGACGCCTGCCGTCTGGGCGGCCGAGCCCGTGATCACCAGCTGACTGGCTGTGCCCGCATTGCCGGTCGCCGTGAACGTGATCGGCGAACCGGTCAGGCCCGTGGACGTTGCGGTGAGCGTGTTCGCGCCGGCGGTCGTGCCGAGCGTCCAGCTTGTGACCGTCGCGATTCCGCTCGCGTTGGTCGTCGCCGAGCCTCCGAGGACAGATCCCGTGCCCGATGCGACGAAGATCACGCTCACGCCGCTCACCGGATTATTGTTTGCGTCCTTCACGATCACACTCGGCGCCGTCGCGACTGCCGTGCCGACGGTCGCGGACTGCGCATCGCCGCCATTGATCGCGATCTGTGATGCCGCGCCCGCAGTCACCGTCACGGTCGCCGGGCTGCCGCTGATCGCAGTGCCACCGATCGTGACGCCGATCGTGGGCGAACTCACGGTCGTCGGCGCCGTGTACGTCGCCGTGCATACCCCGCTCACGCAGGTGAAGCTGCCGAGCGAACCCGCACTCGGCGTCGCGACGAATACTGCCGACGTCGCGCCGGTGATGATGTTGCCGAACGCATCCCGCACCGTCACGGTGACGGTAGAGGTGCCGCCCGGGCCGACGCTCGCCGGACTTGCCGACTCGGTCGATGTCGTGGCACTCGCCGCCGCGGCGCTCACCACCACGCTCAGGCGATTGCCGCCCGTCGCACTCACCGTGCCGTCCGTCGTCGCGACTACTGCCGTTTCCGTCTTCACGAGCACCATCGACGCCGTCGCGACGCCGTTGGTGAATGTCACGCTCGTCACGCTGCCGAAGTTTGTGGCCGACACCGTCGGGTTCGTGCTATTCGGCGCCACTGCGGCGCCGCTGAACGTCAAGCTCTTCGAGCCGGTGTATGTCGTCGCGGTGTTGCCGTTCACATCCTGCGCCGTGACGGTGATCGTCTGCGCGACGCCCGCGGTCTGCGTGCCCGCGCCCGTAATCACGAGCTGACTTGCCGCGCCTGCGTTACCTGTTGCCGTGAATGTGAGCGGCGAACCGGTCAGGCCGGCCGACGTTGCGGTGAGCGAGTTGGCGCCCGCCGTCGTGCCGAGCGTCCAGCTGCCGACCGTCGCGATACCGCTTGCGTTCGTCGTCGCCGATCCGCCCGTCACAGATCCGCCGCCGGATGCGATCGCGAACGTCACGCTCACACCGCTGACCGGATTGTTGTTGGCATCCTTCACGATTGCGCTCGGCGCCGTCGCCACCGCGGTGCCCACCGTGGCCGACTGCGCGTTGCCGCCGTTGATCGCGATCTGACTTGCCGCGCCAACCGTGCCCGTTGCCGTGAAGGTCAGCGGCGAACCCGTCAGGCCTGTCGATGTCGCAGTGAGCGTGTTCGCGCCGACCGTCGTGCCGAGGGTCCAGCTGCCGACCGTCGCAATGCCGCTCGCATTGGTCGTCGTCGTGAGACCCGTGCCCGAGCCGCCACCGCTCGCGACTGCGAACGTCACGCTCACACCGCTGACCGGATTATTGTTCGCGTCCTTCACGATCACGCTCGGCGCAATCGCAACGGCCGCGCCGGCGGTCGCCGACTGGCCATCGCCCGCGTTGATCGCGATCTGTGTTGCCGCACCGGCCGTGCCTGTTGCCGTGAAGGTCAGCGGCGAACCCGTCAGGCCGGTCGCTGTTGCCGTCAACGAGTTGGAGCCCGCGGTCGTGCCGAGCGTCCAGCTTCCGACCGTGGCGATGCCGCTCGCATTCGTCGTCGCCGACAGGCCCGTGCCCGAGCCGCCGCCGGTCGCGACCGCGAACGTCACGCTCACGCCGGAGACCACGTTGTTGTTCGCGTCCTTCACGATCACGCTCGGCGCGGTCGCGACGGCCGATCCCGCCGTGGCCGACTGACCATTGCCGGCG
>DASYSH010000469.1:0-8242 GCA_036003525.1 Gemmatimonadaceae bacterium
GATAGCGTCAGGCCGGCGACGACTGCGAGAATCGTCGCGAACGCGACCGCTGCGATGAATCCGAGGAACGGTGTTCCGCCGAGATATTCCGCGAGGAGCGGCGCGGCCATGTTGCCGCCCTTGTCGACCGCCTTGATCGCATCCGGGCCGACGAGCACCATCGCGCCGAATCCCAGAATGAACGTCAGCAGGTAGAAAAATCCGATCAGTCCCGTCGCGTAGAACACCGACTTCCGCGCGGCCTTCGCGTCGGGAACGGTATAGAAGCGCATGAGGATATGCGGCAGACCCGCGGTGCCGAACATCAGGGCCATGCCGAGCGAGATCGTATCGAGTGGAACCGCGACGAGCTTGCCGGGCGCCAGCATGCCCGCGCCATATTTCGCGCTCGCCGCGTCGAATAGCGCAAGCGGATTCATTCCGAACTTGAGCAGCACCATGAATGCGAGCGCCGCAGCGCCGCCGAGCAGCAGCGCGGCCTTCACGATCTGCACCCACGTCGTCGCGAGCATCCCGCCGAAAATCACGTAGGCGATCATCGCGGCGCCGACGATGATTACCGCCGTTTCGTAGCTCAGCCCGAACATCAGCTTGATGAGGCTGCCGCCCCCCACCATCTGCGCGATCAAATAAAAAATGACCGTCGAGAGCGTGCCGACCGCCGCGGCGATGCGAACCGGCGCCTGCTTCAGTCGCGTCGCGAGCACGTCGGCAAAGGTGTATTTGCCGAGATTGCGCAGCGGCTCCGCCACGAGAAAGAGCACGACCGGCCAGCCGACGAGCCACCCGGTGGAGTAGATCAGCCCGTCGAATCCAGTCGTCGACACGAGGCCGGCGATTCCAAGGAAACTCGCGGCGCTCATATAATCGCCCGCGAGCGCAAATCCGTTTTGGCCGGCGGTGACGGATCTCCCCGCCGCGTAGAACTGCTCAGTAGTGCGCGTTTTGCGCGCGGCCCACCAGGTGATGCCGAGCGTGACCGCGATGAAAAAGAAAAAGAATCCCATCGCGACGGCGTTCGGCTGGCCGATTGCCGAGCTTGGCGCTACGGCCGCCGCCGTTTGTCCGATGAGAGGCGCGATCATCTGGCCTCCTTCTTCAGTTCATCGAGCTTTGCGTCGTAGTGGTTGTTCGCCCACCACACATAGAACCAGGTCGTCAGCCAGCTCGCGACGATCACGATCGCGCCGAAGAGAATTCCGACGCTCAGCCCCGGAGTGATGAGAGATCCCATCCAGTCCTTCTGATACGCGATCAGCGCGATGAAGCCGAAATAGATGCACATAACCAGTGCGGTGAGCACGATCGCGATGCGCCATCTCGACGCGGCCAGCGTGTGATGACTCGATGTCATGGGGGCGCCACTCCGGGTTTTTTCTATGCCGTGAAACTACTTGGCCTTCTTCCACTCCTGTGACACGCGCGCTGTGACGATGTAGTCGAGCTTTGGAAATTCCTTGTTCAGATACGCATTTCCCTCGGCGCCGGTTCTCCCCTGCGACGGTCCGCGGCCGCCCATCTCCGCGCCTTCGCCGTACTGGTTGTAGAGCGAGTCGACGACGCTCATTCCGTTCGTCACTTCGCCGACCGGCGGGAATCCCGTCGCGTCGAGCTGCGAGTTGTTGCCGTAGTTGATGAACATCTGAGTCGTCCGGGTGTTCGGGCCGCCCATCGCGAACGTGATCCGCCCGCGCGTGTTGCTCTGCTTGACCGGGTCGTCGCTGATGTTGAGGTCGCGCCACACTTTCGAAACCGCCGGGTCACCGGATACGCCAAACTGTGCCATGAACCCATTCAGCACGCGAAAGAATCGAATGCCGTCGAAATAATAATTCGACACGAGATAGTACAAACGATCCGATCCCTTCGGCGCCCAGTCGCGATGAATCTTCATGTCGAATTTTCCGCGCGACGTGACGACGTGCACGGTGAAGCTGTCCGGACCGGCGGCAGCGAGCTTCGCAGCGTCCGGGTGCAGGATCGCAGGGGTAGGTGGCGACGGCACCGCTTCCGGGGCCTCCGGAGCGGGCGCGGCCGGCGCCGCGGCCGGAGTCTCGGCCGGTTTTGGCGGAGCCGCCTTCTCGCCGCATGCGGCGGCGAACAGAACGAGAGTGGCAACAGCAGTGTGCGTCAAACGTTTCATGGCTATCGGTTGGTTTGAGATTTGAGATTTGCGATCGCTTTCGCCGTTGCGTCTTCCACGCGCTTCACGGACGATGCGATCGCGGCCTTCGTTGCGTCACTCGACCCGCCTGCTTCTATATCGTCTGCAGTCTTGAGCGCGTCGCGGTACCATGCGCCCCATACTTCGAGAATGTGCGATTCGTACGCAACGCTCCCGCCTCTTGTCAGCGTATCCGCGGAAAGTTTACGCTCCGTCCCGATTCGCGCGAGGGCGGCATGCTCGAGCTCCGTTACAATCGCGCGGGCCGTCGCTCCGTCGGCGCTCGCCATGGTCAGCCCGCTCACCAGCGCGGCGATGCCGGAGTTCTTCATTTCCGCCGCGGACACCATCTCTTTCCGGTCGCCGTCCGTGTGATAAAACACGTCGGTGAAGTGCCAGAGCAGCAGCCCCGGCTTGTGCGCGGTGAGAAACGGCGTGTGATCGCTGCCGCCTTCGAACGGATTCGTTCTCACGACCCAGTCCGTTCCCTTGGCCTGGTCAAGGCAGCGCTGCAGGACGTAATCGTTGAAATAGTGCGGAGTCAGCCGGTCTTCTTTCAGCGCCGACCCGCCCCACTCGGTGTGGTGATCCTCGCCGCGCGTCCAGATCGCCGATGGGTCCGGCATTTTTTCGATCAGAAACGTTCCGCCCGTCTTCTTGGTGTCCTCGCCGACCATGTCGAGACTCATTCCCCAGCGAATGCCTTTCGCGCGCTCCGCGTCCTGCTTGATGAAGCGATCGGTCTCCGTGATTTCCTGTCCCCACAGAAATGTCAGCGTACGCTTGGGATCCTCCTTTCCGCTCTTCACGAGATCCGCGGCGACGCGCGCCATCTCTTGAAGCGTGCCGACGCCGCTCGCGTTGTCGTTCGCGCCGGGTTCCTGCACGTGCGCGCTCCACACCCACCGCTCGCCCGGAAACTTGCTTCCGCGAATCTCGGCGACGATCGCGAGCTCCGTCGCGGGCTGCGTGAATCGCGACTTCGTCATCACGTGAAGCGTGACCGGACCGGCGGCGAGCGCCGCGTTCAATTGCTCACGCGCGGCGAACGAGATCGGCATTCCGAATGCCTGCCTGCTGCTGTCGTACGCGATGCTCGTGAATTGAATCGAATGCGTGTAGCGCTCCGGCTGCGTGTACTTCGGCATGGAGTACGCGAGCACGCCGAGCGCGCCGCGCTGCTGCACAGCGAGCGTAAAGAGCTGGCCGAGGCGGCCGTCCGCGATCACGATTTTTCCCTTGACGTGCGCGGAGTCGAGCGCTCCCGCGCTCGCGGTGGACACGCGCACGAGTTCCGCGTCTATTCCGCCTGGAGGCGTCGAGAACGAATTGCTCGCGAGCATGTTGCGATTGGCAGCGAACGCGAGCACCGACGTTTGCTTTCCGCCCGCGCCGACGATCGCGACCGAGGCGTCGACCGGCTCCCACGCGGGGCGCGCCATCGGATAGCGCTCGATTCTATACGTAAGGCGGTCCGACGGCGCCGCTTTCGATTGCTCGACATATCCGGCGGCGGCGAGTTTGGCCGCGACATGCATGATGCTGGAGTCAAATCCCGCATTGCCCGGCCAGCGGACGAAGCGGTCGAGATACGCCACGGTCTCCATCGCGTGCGACGCGTCGAAGCGTGGACGGACCAGCGCGAAATGCGCGTCGGCGGGGCCGGCCTGGGCGGAAATAGCCGGTGCGCCGGCGGAGACGAGTGTGATCGCGGCGCCAAGGGCGATCGCAACGCGCACGCCCATCACGAGGAGTGTCCGCCGTCGGCTGTCTGTCGTCTGCAAAACGCCATCTGCCGTCCCTAAAAAATATTGTCGTCGCGAATCAGTACGACCGATGCGCGTCTCGATACCGAGCCGTTGCGGTAGTCGAACGGAACGTCGATCTCGCGATCCTTGAACGTGCCGGTAAGAATTCGCAGCCCGCTCCCTCCGCGATTCGGATCGGGCACAAAACGCAGTTCGCTTCCGACGACCGACCAGCTGCCGTACACGACCATTTTCTGCAGCGGATCCTGACCCATCGCCGAACCCTTCGAGGCGAGCGTCTGCCGGTATTTCAGCGCGGCGCGGAACTGGTGTTTCGGCTGAATTGCGAGAATCAGCTCGTCGAATTCGATGAGATACTGAACGCCCTTGTCATCGGTCACGCGATCGGTGACGGGGAGGCGCTTGGTGTTAATGGTCTTGGAGACGTACGACGCGACCGCGGGCTCGGCGGGGGCTTGGGTGAGGAGCATCGTCGCGAGGAGAAGTACCGTGCGCATGGCATGAATCTATGAAAGGGGCGAGCGACGGGTGAGGAGCGGCGACGGGGAACGAGCGACGGGAGATACGCAATTTGGTTAGGAGCGAGGTGTGCGGTGCGCGGAGAAGTTCACCGCACTCCGTGCACCTTCCTCCGCACCAAAGTCGCCGTTCACGCGTCGCTCGTGCCTCGTTGCGCTCTAATTGCCCAGCAACTCGCCGAAATGGTTGAGATTCGGCACATGATCACACGCAATCTTCACCACCGTCGTGAGCGGCACCGCGAGCACCGCGCCGGGAATTCCCCAGATCCAGCCGAAGAAGATCAGGCCGAGAAAAATCGCGACCGTATTGACCGGCAGGCGCCGGCCGAGGAGCATCGGCGTGATGAGATTGTTTTCCGTGAGATGAATCGCCAGAAAGCACGCGGGCGCAATCACCGCTCTCGCCGGGTCGTCGAATGAGGCGAGCGACGCGAGCGAGATGATCGTGAAGCTGCTGATCGGTCCGAGATACGGGACGAAGTTCAGCACGGCCACGATGAAGCCGAACAGAATCGGGTTGGGCAGTCCGGCGCCCCAGAGACAGAGCCCGGTCGCGACGCCGACGCCGGTGTTGATCATCGTCGCAGTCGCAAGAAATTTCGACGTGACGAGTTCGATTTCGCTGAGGATCGTCTCGAGATGGACCACGTCGCGCCGTCCGGGAAGGATCTGCGCTATTTTTTTTCGAAAGAGCGGACCGCTCGCGAGCAGGAAGTATGTCAGGAACACGACGCTGAGCGTGGCCGGGACCAGCTCCAGCACCTGCATGATGTGGTCGAACATGCTGGATGTCGCGATCTGCACCTGCGCGGGCGCCTTGCCCGGAGCCGATGACGGCGTGGCTGCGGTCGCCATGTGCTCCGCCGATTGCTGCAGCGCCGCGATCGGCTGCATAAACGAACGGATCTTCGTTTCGATCTTGCTGAAATTTGCGGGCGCCGTGGAAATGAGTTCTGTCGCAGGGTTGACCAGCAGCGCCGCCCCGCCCGCGGCGATGCCGAGCGCGCCGAACACCACGATTGCCGCGCCGAACTGTTCGGGAATTTTGCGCCGCCGCAGCCAGCGTACCGGCGCGCTGAGCAGGAGTGTCAGCAGCACCGCGACCACGACCGGAAGGACCACCGCGCGGCCGAGTTTGAGCGCCGTGATGCTCATGACGACCGTGATGACTATCGCCGCCGCCCGCACGGCATTGCTGTCGTTGCTCTGCGGCGCGGTGGCCTTTGCCGTTTCGGAGGCGGACATGAATGCAACGTTAACGGTTGGCGCGCGAACGGCGATCACTCAATAGGATTATACCCGTTGACAGTATATCCAAAGTGGATATAGTTAGTTCATGGCACACGCGCAAAGCGATATCTCAGCGCTGATTCCACTGCAGCCGGCGACTTTTCACATCCTGATGGCGGTCGCGCAGGAGGATCGTCACGGGTATGGCATCATCCAGGACGTGAGCCGCCGCACCGACGGTGAACTTCGCCTCAGCGCCGGCACGCTGTACCGGTCGATTCAGCGGATGCTCGAGCAGGGACTGATCAGCGAAACCGACGACCGCCCCGCGCCTGAGTTCGACGACGAGCGCCGCCGCTACTATCGCATCACGGCCTTCGGAACGGCCGTCGCGCGCGCGGAGATTCGGCGCATGTCGCAGCTCGTGCGCATGGCGCGGACGCAGGGGCTGCTCCCGGAGCGCGCATGATGCGATTCTATCGCGCGCTCCTTCATATGTATCCGGTGTCGTTCCGGCGTGAGTACGCGGACGAACTCGCCGGACTGTTCGAGCTGCGGCTGCGGCAGGCGGGCGCCGGACTGCCGCGGCTCCTGCTCGCGATCGCGGCGATTTTCGAGGTGGCGGGGAGCGCGGCTGCCGTTCATTGGGACGTGCTGCGTCACGATCTTCGTTACACGTTTCGCACGCTCGCACGTTCGCCCGGATTCGCGCTCACGGCTATTCTCGTGACCGCGCTGGGAATCGGCGCGAACACGGCCGCGTTTTCGGTCGCGGACTTCGTGCTGATCCGGCCGCTGCCGTTCGCCGATCCGGACCGGCTCGTCAAACTATGGGAGCGTCCGACCGGCGGCGGCCGGTTCGAGTTGTCACCGCCGAACTTCAATGATTACAAGGCGCAGCTCAAGTCGTTCTCGACGATTGGCGCGTTCCACGGTATCTCCGTGAGTCTCGTCGGCTCGGGCGAACCGCAAAAGCTGTCCGGCAGCGCGATAACCGGCGAAGTGCTGCCGATGCTCGGCGTCGCGCCGCTCATCGGCCGTTCGTTCACCGATGCGGACGATCGCTCCGGCTATGACGGCAACGTGATTCTCAGCTTCGGACTTTGGCAGCGAAATTTCGGGGGCGACGCCGCGGTGCTCGGCACGAAAATCGTTCTCGACGGCGAGCCGCGAATGATCATCGGCGTGATGCCGCGCGACTTCCATTTTCCGACCGCAGACGTCTCGCTCTGGACGCTGATGCCGCGTGTCGAGAGAGAGAACGCGGAACGCGACAATACCTGGTTTCAGGGCATCGCGCGGCTCAAGCCCGGCGTATCGATCGCGACGGCGAACGCGGAAATGAACGTGGTCGCCGCGTCGCTCGCGCAGCGCTTTCCCAAGGAGAACAAGGGAATCGGTGCCGCGGTGATTTCTCTGCGGGACGAACTGTCCACGCAGTCGACGCTCATGCTGCTTGCGCTCTGTGGAGCGGCGGTCTGCGTGCTGCTCATCGCATGCGCGAACCTCGCGAACCTGCTCATCGCGCGATCGCTTGCACGGCGGCGTGAGCTCGACGTCCGGCTTGCCCTCGGCGCAGGACGCGAGCGGCTCGTCCGCCAGCTCATGACGGAAAGCCTCGTGATCGCCGCGATTGGCGGCGCGGCAGGCATCGCGATCGCCGTCATGTCCGTGCCGCTGTTGGCGCGGCTGGTGCCGAACTCGCTGCCGTTGGCGGACACGCCAACGGTCGATCTTCGCGTGCTGCTCGTCGCAGGGCTCGTCAGCGCGATGACCGGAATCGGTTTCGGTGTGTTTCCCGCGTTGCGCGCGTCCGGCAGAGGCGATCTCTCCGCGCTCCGTGAGGGATCACGCTCGGGCGGCGGACAACGCGCCCGCATGCGCTCCGCGCTCGTGGTGGTCGAGGTGATGGCCTCCGTCGTATTGCTCGTTTCGTCGGGACTGCTGCTGCGCGCACTCTCGCGCGTTGAGGCGACGGATCCCGGTTTTCGGGCGGAGGGGGTCGTCACGATGCGCACCGCGCTGCCGAAACCGCAATACGACAGCAATACCGTGCGCGAACAGTTTTACGGCCGGGTGCTCGACGGCGTGCGTTCGCTTCCCGGCGTGCGGAGCGCGGCGTACGTGTCGTTCCTGCCGATGACATTCGGCGGCGGCATTTTTCCCATCGAGGCCGGGGGGATCCCGAGCAACGGCGCGAGCAACCGCAACGCCAGTCTCCGGTATGCCACGCCATCATATTTTTCGACTCTCGGCATTCCGATTCTTGCCGGCCGCGACATTCTGGAGACGGACGAGCTCAACCGGCCATTCGTCGCCGTCGTCAGCGAATCGTTCGCGAAGAAATATTTTCCCGGCCAGAACGCGATCGGGCAGCGATTCAAGTTTTCACCGACGCCCAATGACATCGAAATCGTCGGCGTCGTGGGCGACATCAAGGTGCGTGGCCTCGAACGGACCAGCGAGCCGCAGATGTATCTGGCGTACAAGCAGCAGCCGGGCGGATGGTACCCGTTCTATATGCCGAAGGATCTTGTGATCCGCTCGACCGCGCCGAT
>DASYSH010000470.1:0-2312 GCA_036003525.1 Gemmatimonadaceae bacterium
GACGCTCCCGACCTATCACCAATGAGCTTGAGCCATGAACTCTGAATCGAATTGACGCGAAACAACCTCTTCGGTAGCGACAGCTAGAAAGCTCGCGGCCTCGTTACGGCGCGCTCGGCCGCCGGCGGCCTCCGCGCGGCGCCCCAGCGGGAAAGAGCTTCGCAAACTCGGCGTCCTGTTTGTCGAGGAGCTCGGCCGCTTTCTTTTTTTGCTTATCGTCGGGAATCAGCGCGA
Organism: Gemmatimonadaceae bacterium; assembly: GCA_036003525.1. GTDB lineage: Bacteria > Gemmatimonadota > Gemmatimonadetes > Gemmatimonadales > Gemmatimonadaceae > Fen-1231. The sequence continues at coordinate 235 of DASYSH010000470.1, forward strand.
GCGCATCGAGATCGTCGATTTGGCGGCGCGACATCAGTGAATCGAGCACGGTGTTCATGATGATCGTCTGCTGCACCGCGCGCTTGCGCGCGCTGTCCGCCTTGAGGCTCGAGGCGTCGTTCGCGTTGAGCGGATTGTACAGACGCTGGACCGAATCGTAGCGGGCGAGCAGATCGGCATTGCGCACGTAGATCGCCGTCTGCAGGGGGTGCAGCACCGCGACGACGGAATCGTTCAACGGCATTTTCTTTCGCTGATCGATCAGCAGCACCACCGGATTGTATTTCTGGAGTTCGGCGGCCGCGGGATATTTCGGGAGGTCGTTGGTGGGCGCGTATTTGTCGGGTTTGCCGTTGTTGTTTCCGCCGCCGCGGCCTCGGCCGCCCTGCGCCATTGCGAGGGATGGGATGGCGGTGACGACAAGAATGACTGCTCTAAGGACGAAGCGAGCGCGCACGCGTGAAGCTCCAGCTGATGGATGGGTGGACTACACCTCCAGAAAGATAGAGTTCAGCGCAACTCGCGCTACTTGAACAGCGCGGCCGATTTCGAAACGACCTGCGCGACGCCCCAGACGGCCGGAATCAGCACGACTATCCATGAGAGCGCGACCTTCACTTTCTCAGTCATGAGATCCTTTCCAGTGATGTGACGCGTCGACCGGTTTCACCAGAAAATTCGCGACGAAGCCGACGATCAGCAGCGACGCCATCAGGTACATCGTCACCGAGTACGCGTTCGCTTTTGCGACGCCATGTGCGATTTGATATTCGCGGATGTAGTTCACGAGCACCGGGCCCGCGACGCCCGCGACGCTCCACGCAGTGAGCAGGCGTCCATGGATCGCGCCGACGTGCATCACGCCGAACATGTCACGCAGATATGCCGGAATCGTCGCGAACCCTCCGCCGTACATCGAGAGGATCACCGCGTAGAACGTCACGAAATACGTGACGCTTCCGAGGCGGCCGGTCGTCGGAATGAGCGCGTAGAGCGCGGCGCCGAGCACGAAGAAAATCATGTACGTCATGCGGCGGCCGATAATGTCGGAGCAGGAGCTCCACACGAAGCGGCCGATCATGTTCGCGAGACTCAGCAGGCCGACGAATCCTGCGGCCGCCGCCGCGCCGATGACGCCGGGAAACATTTCCTGGATCATCGGCGAGGCCTGTCCGAGCACGCCGATCCCCGCGGTGACGTTGAGGCAGAGCACGATCCAGAGCAGCCAGAATTGTTTCGTCTTGATCGCTTCGTCGACGTGCACATCGGGAGCTGGCGGCGCGCGATGCGATTTCGTCTGCTTCGCGGCGTCCCAACCCTCTGGCGCCCAGCCGGGGGCGGGCAGTCGAACGGTGAACACGCCAAACATCATGAACACGAAATAGAGCGCGCCCATCGTCATGAAGGTTTCGGCAACGCCGAGCGAGGTCGCGGTCTTGAAATGCGCCATCAGCGAAACGGCGAGCGGCGAGCCGATCATCGCTCCGCCGCCGAATCCCATGATCGCGAGCCCCGTCGCCATGCCCGGACGGTCGGGGAACCATTTAATGAGCGTCGACACCGGGGAGATGTAACCGAGCCCGAGGCCGATTCCGCCGATCACGCCGTAGCCGAGATAGATGATCCAGATTTGATGCAGCTGCACGCCGAGCGCCGCGACGAAGAATCCGCCGGCGAAACAAAGCGCGGAGCAGAACATCGCCTTTCGCGGTCCGGCTTCTTCGAGCCAGCGTCCGAAGGTGAACGCCGAGAGTCCGAGGAAGACGATCGCCGTGGAAAAAATCCATCCGATAGTCGAGAGCTTCCAGTCCGTCGGCGCCGGCTTGTCGATGCCGACGAGCGTCGAAAGCGGAAGATTGAATACGCTGAAGGCGTACGCTTGTCCGATCGCGAGATGGATCGCGAGGGCGGCGGGCGGGACACGCCAGCGGCTATAACCTGCCGGCGCGATGGAATGCTGGCGGTCGAGGAGCATAGTTGGCGAAGTTATCTGTTCCAATCTCGAGGTGCCATGAGGCGCGCTGCTTTGTTACGTCTGCTCCTGCTGTTTACGCCATTGATGGTTACCGCGCAGTCGC
>DASYSH010000471.1:0-4724 GCA_036003525.1 Gemmatimonadaceae bacterium
GCGTATCCGGACGGCCACTTGCTCGTCCTCGGACTCTTGAAGGGCAGTTTCGTCTTTTTGGCAGATCTGGTGCGACAGATCCGTCGTCCGCTGCAGGTCGATTTTCTCGTGGCCTCGAGTTACGGCGACGCGAAAGAGTCATCCGGAACGGTGAATTTGGTGTATGACCCCGAGACGGTGCTGGAGGGAAAGAACATCCTTCTCGTCGAGGACATCGTCGACTCGGGGAGAACGCTTTCCCGTCTTGTGGATGTCTTACAGACGAGGGGACCGAAGTCGATCGAGATTTGTGCGCTGCTGCACAAGCATATCGCGACTGAACTGCGCTATCCGACGCGTTTCATCGGATTCGACGCGCCACACGAGTTCTTGGTGGGATATGGCCTGGATCATGCAGAGGACTTCAGGCATCTGCCATATGTTGCAAGTCTGCAGTAGCATCACTGAAGCGAGAATTACGACTGCTTTTTTCCATTTCGCAGCATAGCTGCACATAATCATGTCCACTCCGCCTCCGAACAAACCCGGCTCTTTGGGACGCCTTTCCAAAACGATCGCGTTCTGGATGCTCGTCATCCTGGTGCCGGTGGCGTTCTTCCAGTTTCAGGGCTCGAAGAACGATCCGGCTCCGCGTCTCGATGTGACGCAATACGAGGATCTGCTCGACGCGGGCGCGATCTCGAAAGTGACCGTCACGGCGGGCAAGGATATTGTCGGCGATTTCAAGACGCCGCAGCTGGTCGGCGGCGTGAGCGCGAAGCGTTTCACGGTGAAGCTCACGGGACAGATCGGCGACCGCGATCTCGAGCGTCTGCGCGCGCAGAAGGTTCAGGTGTCGGCGGAAGACGCGCGCGCATCGATCGGCGCGCTCCTGCTGAACATCCTGCCGTGGGTCGTGATGATCGGCATCTGGATTTTCATCATTCGCCAGATGCAGGCCGGCGGACAGAAAGCATTTTCGTTTGGAAAATCGAAAGCAAAACTCCTCGCGGGCGACACGCCGAAGGTGACGTTCGCCGATGTCGCGGGCTGCGACGAGGCGAAGGTCGAGCTCGAGGAAATCATCGAGTTCCTGAAAGATCCCGCGAAGTTCACAAAGCTTGGCGGACGTTTGCCGAAGGGCGCATTGCTCGTCGGTCCTCCGGGCACCGGAAAGACCCTGCTCGCGCGAGCGGTGGCCGGCGAAGCGGGCCGTCCGTTCTTTTCGATGTCGGGTTCGGACTTCGTTGAAATGTTCGTCGGTGTCGGCGCGAGCCGGGTCCGCGATCTGTTCGAGCAGGGAAAAGCGCACGCGCCGTGCATCATCTTCATCGACGAAATCGACGCGGTTGGCCGTCATCGCGGCGCCGGACTCGGCGGTGGACACGACGAACGCGAGCAGACGCTGAATCAGCTGCTCGTCGAAATGGACGGCTTTGAATCCAATGAAGGCGTCATTCTGATCGCGGCGACGAACCGTCCCGACGTGCTCGATCCCGCACTGCTGCGCCCCGGCCGCTTCGACCGGCAGATCGTCGTCGACGCGCCGGACCTTCGCGGCCGCGAAGGAATTCTTCGCGTGCACGTTCGCAACAAGCCGATCGCGGAGGACGTGGACATCACTTCGATCGCGAAGGGCACTCCCGGCATGGCCGGCGCGGACATCGCGAACCTCGTGAACGAAGGCGCGCTGCTCGCCGCGCGCCGCAATCACGACAAGATCTACATGGTGGATCTCGAAGACGCGAAAGACAAAGTGATGCTTGGCGCAGAGCGGAAATCGCTCGTGATGCGTGAGGAAGAGCGCCGTCTTACCGCGTTCCACGAGGGCGGACACGCGGTGTGCGCGATGCTGGTGAAGGGCAACGACCCGCTGCACAAGGTGACGATCGTGCCGCGCGGGCGCGCGCTCGGGCTCGCGTTCACGCTGCCGGAAGACGATCGCGTGAGCGTCACGCGCGAACAAATCGAAGCGCGTCTCGTGATGGCGTACGGCGGCCGCGCCGCGGAAGAAATCGTTTTCGGGCGCGATCGCGTGACGACCGGCGCGGCGAGTGACATTCAAACGGCGACGGCGATTGCGCGCCGTTACGTGTCGCAGTGGGGACTTTCCGACACGATCGGCCCGGTGCTTGTCGGCGACAACGAGCAGGAAGTATTTCTCGGACAGCAGCTCACGAGCCGCCGCACGGTTTCGGAGCGCACCGCGCAGCAGGTCGACGACGAAGTGGCGCGAGTGATCGACACGGCGTTCCAGCGGGCGAAGAAAGTGATCACGGAGAATCGTCCGCTGCTCGATGCGATCGCCGCGGGACTCCTCGAGCGCGAGACACTCACGCGCGAAGACTTTGCGATTTTGATCAAGGGCGGCACGCTGCCGCCGCGGCCGCCGTCGGCGATTGCGCCGGCTGCTGCAGTGGCGCCGCTCACGGAGCCCAAGCGAGTGCCGCCGCTGCTTGGAGGGCCGGAGCCGTCGCCGGCCTAAACAGAAAAGCGAGTGAACTGTTAACCACTAACTGTTGGTCGGTTACGTAAAGTTTACGAATTAGTAAGGGCCGCGCACCGAAACTCTGGTGTCGCGGCCCCTACGAATTTGCATACCGTGGTTAACCGACCAACGGTTAGTGGTTGACAGTTCACGTATTTTGCAGTTTCTCTCTACTGAACGATCACCGTCGCGCACCCCTTAACCGTCGGCGCATCGCTCGCCGCTGCGCACACCGACACGGCGCCGGTCGCCGCGACTCCGGTGACTTTTCCCGTTTGATCGACCGTGACTTTACTGGCGTCGGTCGTCGACCAGACCAGCGTCTTGTTTCGCGCCGGGTGATTGAGCGTCGTGATAACGACCGCACTGAGTGATCCCTGCGCGCCGACTGCAATGTTCAGCAACCCCGGCGTGATCTGCACGGAACTCGATACATTCGGATCGACGACGATCGGCACCGGCACGCTCTGACTGCCGGACGCGATCGTGATAATCGTCGTGCCCGCCGAAAGAATCGAAACCAGTCCGCTCGTGGTCACTGTCGCGACGGCCGTATTGCTGCTCGTGTACGTCACTGCGATCGGCACCGGGTTGCCGCTGATGTCGAGCGCTACGGTCGTGAACTGCACCTGATCGCCCACGAACACCCCGTTCGGGCTCGCATCGGTGCTTACCGACACACTCGCCACCGGGGTGGGTTCGGTCCCCTTGAGGCACCCGCCCGTTAGCAGTAAGGCCGCAATAAGAAATCGTCGCATTCTGGTTCTCCGTCGCTGGATGGCGTGGTCATGAGACTAATGCGTGGCAAGTCTTTGCCGCAGGCTCGTCACACATCCCAATACCCCGCGGAGGGGGCCGAATCACGGCACTTGCCCAGAGGGGGTAAACCCTGATAATTTCAGGTGTTATGCCATTTTCGGACGTCGACGATCGCATTGCTGAAATTCGTGGGATCATTGCGGACGCGGTGGCGCGCGGCGGACATGGTCAGAAGGTCCGGATCATAGCGGTCACGAAGACGCACGGGCCGGATGCGGTCGAGGCGGCGCGACGCGGCGGCTTGCTCGATGTGGGTGAAAACAAAGTGCAGGAGGCGCTCGATAAGCAGGACGCGCTGAACGGCTCGCAATCATGGGCGGGCGAAATTCGGTGGCATCTGATCGGGCATCTCCAGCGAAACAAGGTCAAATTTCTCGAACGTTTCTCGCTGCTCCATGCGCTCGACAGTTCGCGTCTCGCCGACGCCGTTCACGAGTTCGGCAAACAGCGGGAGAAGCCGGTCGACGCGCTGCTGCAGGTGAACATTGCGGGAGAAGAGACGAAGGGCGGGTTCGATGCGGCCGAGGTGGAAAAAGAAGCGGAACGTTTGCGCGCGATGAGCGGTCTGCGTGTGACTGGTGTGATGACGATGGCGCCGTTCGACGCCGATGAGAGCGTGTTGCGACGCGTGTTTGCGGGCGCGCGCGCCGCGCGTGAAGTGCTGATCGGAGTCGGACATCCGGCGCAGGAGCTGTCCATGGGTATGTCGGGAGATTACGCGGTGGCGGTGGAAGAGGGCGCGACAATGGTGCGCTTGGGCACTGTCCTGTTCGGAGCGAGAGAGCAATGAGCGACGAGGCCTTTCACCTGACACCTGTGGACGCGCGGCGATTCGATTTCGGATCGGCGCTGCGCGGCTACGACAAGACGCGTGTGGACCAGTTCCGCGATCAAGTCGCCGACGAACTCGAGCGCCTGAGCCGCGTGAACCAGGAACTCGAGGCAAAAGCCAAGGGATTCCACGAGCAGCTTCGCGCATTTCGCGAGCGCGACAAAGCGCTGAACGACGCGCTCATCTCCGCCCAGCAGCTGCGCGCCGAGACGCGCGAGCAGGCGGACCGCGAGGCGCAGCTCATCTTGCGCGAGGCGCGCGCAGAGGGCGAGCGGCTGCTCGACGCGGCGCGGAGTGAAGTGCGCCGCCTCCAGGTCGACATAGACGCGCTCGAACGCGCGCGCCGGAATTATCTCGCGCAGATGCGCTCGATGGCCGAGCGGCATCTCGCCGAGCTGCAATCGGCCGAGACTGCGAGCGCCGCTCCGGCGCGTCCGAAAGCCGAAGAGGCCGGGGAAGAGCACCCACCGGTGAAGAGCCCGTCCTGGCTCGACGCGAACGTACAGGCGGAGTAAACGTGGCGGCAGTTGAAGAGCGCGCGCTCCCTGACACGATCGAGGGGGCGGAGCATGCGCATCGTGCAAGCGATGTGCGCGCCGCGGCGTC
>DASYSH010000472.1:0-11572 GCA_036003525.1 Gemmatimonadaceae bacterium
GACTCTGGAGAAACGCGATGACGGGTACACCGATGGCAGCGGCGGCATTGGCCGGAGTTCCGGCCGGCGTTCAGGCTCAGGGCGTGTGGGCCGGACGGCGCCAGCTGTTCGTGCGTTTCGCAGGTGAAGCCGAAACCGCGACCATGTACACATCCGCGGCGCTCGTGCGCGAACTCGAGCGCCAGCTCTCGCGTTCCAAATATCATTCGATCGCGATCGGCGGGCGTGATCCGCTCGCGAATCAGGCGTTTCTGATTGCGGCGCTCGAAGCCGCGAAGCCGCCCGTTCCGGTGATGCTCGATACCGACGGACAGCGCCCGGAAACTCTCAAGACGCTCGCGCCGTTCCTCGCGCTCGCGCAAGTGACCGTCGAATTCTGGGTTCCCGACGCGACGCTCGCGAACGTGATCGAGACAATCTCGCAGGCCGCGCGCGCGAAATGTGCGCACGCGCTCGTGCTCTGCCCGCGCGACGACACGTCCGACGGCCAGCTGCTGCGCGTGATCGAACAGGCGCACGGCGTGAGCGCCGAAACACAGGTCGTGATTCACCCGCCGTCGCCGACCGGCGAGCAGCCGATGCTCGATCGTCGCTGGGCGGCGCTGCTCGATCAGGCGATGGCCACGCATGCGGACACGCGTCTCGCGCTCCGGCTTCCGCCGCCGGCCGGTTTGCGATGAGCGAAACCATCCCCGAATACGGCGCGCACGCGCCGACTGAGCACGCACCGCGGATTACGCCGGCGGTGCAGTGGCTGATCGCGATCAATGTCGCGGTTTATTTCATCCAGCTTGCGATCCTGAAACCGGCCGACGTTCAGCTCGCGCTCGGATTTCAGACGAAAGACCTCGGCCACCAGTGGTGGACGATCGGCACGTACATGTTCGTGCACGACGGGTTCTGGCATCTCGCGCTGAACATGTACACGCTGTGGCTGTTTGGACCGCGCATAGAATGGAAATGGGGCGCAAGGGAATTCACGCGCTTCTACCTGTTCTGCGGATTGGGCGGATGGTTCGCGCACCTCGCATTCGTCCCCGGCGATTCGCTGCTCATCGGCGCGTCCGCTGCGGTGTTCGGCGTGATGCTCGCGTATGCGTCGCTCTGGCCAGATGAACAGCTGTTCGTTTTCGGCGTGATTCCAACGACGGTTCGCTGGCTCGTGATTTTCCTCGGCGTGTTGAACATCGTCGGCGGCATCACGACGGCCGGCGCGCTCGGCGGGATCGCGTACTTCGCGCACGTCGGCGGACTCGCAGCGGGGTGGCTCTATCTGCGCATGACCGCCGCGGTGAATATCGACCGGCTGCGGCAAAGCGTGTCGCCCGTTCCCGACGAACCCGAAGATGTTCCGCCGCGCGCCGTGCCCCGTACGCTGCCGCGCACCCGCGCGCGCGAACGCGACAATATCGACGACGTCGTCGCGCGCAGCAACGCTGCGGTTGCAAAGCAGACGCCCGCCCCGCGCGCGGCGCGAACACAGCAGACGGAACTCAATACGCTCGATCAGCTGCTCGACAAGATTTCGGCGCAGGGCATCGAGAGCCTTACGGCCGACGAGCGTCGCGTGCTCGCAGAGGAATCGAAGCGGCGGAGAACGGAATAGGTGCCGAGTCCCGAATTGCTCGAGACGTTTCCGAACCCGTATGCGGATCGCGATTACGAAATCTTCATGACCTGCCCGGAGTTCACGTCGCTCTGTCCGCTCGGCGGAATCGAGAGCGACGCCGACGAACTCGCGCTGTTGAAAGGCGGCGCTCCGGATTTTGCGACAATCAGTATCACGTACATCCCGGCGAAAGTCTGCGTCGAACTCAAGAGCCTCAAGTTCTATCTCTGGAGTTTTCGCAACGACGGAATTTTTTACGAGCGCGTCGTGAACCGGATTCTCGACGACCTCGTGAAGACCGTGAAGCCGAAGCACATGAGCGTCGTGGGGGATTTCAACGTGCGCGGCGGAATCAAGTCGGTGATCACGGCGAACTACAACGGGTCCGTAGTCCGAAGACCGAAGACCGAAACGGCTCGTCGGAAGGGACGCTAGTCCACCACGGGCACCTGCCCGGACGTCCAGCCGATCGATCCGCGCCGCCCCGCCGCAAAGCGCGGGTACGTTCCCACCAGCCGGACCTTGTGCGCGAGCGCCGCGATTTCCTTCACGAGAGCATCCGCGGCCGCGTCACCGACCTGATGGTCGAACTCGACGAAAAAGCGATAGCTCCACGGCTCGCCGGTCGGACGTGTTTCGATGCGGCGCACATTCACGCCGTGGTGCGCGAGCGGCGCGAGCGCCTGGAGCAACGCGCCGGGCACATCCTTCGTGGTGAGCAGCAGCATCGTGCGCGCCGGCGTTCCGCTCGGGAGCGGCTGCGGCGCGCGCGCGAACGCGAGAAAGCGCGTCTGATTGTCCGGACGGTCTTCGATGTCGGGAACGAGCACGTCCAGCGAATAGCGGAGTGCCGATCCGCGGCTCGCGACAGCGGCGAAGGCCGGATCCGCGAGATTCGACACATCGACCGCAGCGCCGGCGGTGTCGTATACCGCATGCACCGTTAGGCGCGGATTCGCGCGAAAAAATTTCCCGCACTGTGCGAGCGCAACCGGGTGGCTGAACACATCACGCACTTTATCGAATGTGGCGCCCGGCGGGCCGAGCAGACAGTGATGGACCGCGACCACCGTCTCGGCGATCGCGTGGATTTCGTCGGTCGCATCGATCACATCGTGCGCGGTCTGAACGGAACCGACGATCGTATTTTCGATCGGCAGCACTCCGCGGTCGACTTCGCCGCGCGAGAGCGCGCCGGCCACGTCGGAAAATTCCCGGCAAGGCACGGCTTCGACGTCGCCGCCCCAGAGCTGCTGGATCGCCTCCTGACTGAAGGCGCCCAGCTCGCCCTGAAATGCGACGCGAAGTGTTTTCGGACTGCTCACGAACCCTGCTGATTCATTTCAGCGCGCGATCGAAGAAACGTCGAGAACGGTCACCGGTCCAAGTTTCAGCGCCTCGATTCCGGCGCGGACTTTCGCAAGATCGCCAACGACGACCAGGGTCGCAGTGCCCGCCGGGATGTACTGTCTGGCTACACGCTGTACGTCCGCGGCAGTGACCGCGTTCACGCGGGCGACGAAGTCGTTCACGGAAGAAAGCGGGAGCCCGTATGAATCGAGGTTCGTGATCTGTCCCGCGATCGACGCGTTCGTTTCGAATTGTCCCGGAACCGCGAGTGCGACGTATGCTTTCGCGCGTTCGAGTTCTTTCGCGTCAACCGGCGCATCACGAATCGCGCGGAGTTCCTTGAAGATTTCGACGAGTGAGCTGTCCGTCACATTCGTGCGGACCTGGCTCGCGACGGTAAACGCGCCCGGCACCGGCGACCATGCGAAGCGCGAACTGATCCCGTACGTGTAACCTTTGGTCTCGCGAAGATTCGTGTTCAGTCGCGACGAGAACGACGCGCCGAGGATCGTGTTCATCACGGTGATCGCCGCGTAGTCTGGGCCGAGGCGATCGGCGCCCGGGCTGCCGAGCTGAATGACCGACTGTGCCGCGCCGGGCTTGTCGACGAGATAAACCTTCACCGCTTCGTTCGCGACCGGCTTCACCATGACCTTCGGCAGCGCGATCGGGTCGCCATTCTTTTTCCATGCGCCAAACCGCGCCGCGAGCTGCGCGCGCATTTCGGGTTCGGTGACGTCGCCGACCACGATGAATCGCGCGCGTTCCGGCACAAACGTGCGGTCGTAGAAGCTGCGCACGCGCGCCGAGTCGAGCGCTACGGTCGAGGCGGAGTCGCCGTCGGCCGCGTTGTGATATGGATGGCCTTCGGGAAACACGAGCTGGTTGAACGCGAGTGCGGCGACCTGATTTGGCTGATCGCGGCGCTGAAGAATCGACTGCAGCCGCAGATCGCGCTGCTGCTTCACGTTTTCCGAGCGGAACGTCGGGTGGAGCACGACGTCAGCCATGAGATCGAGCGCCTCGCCGAGCTGCCGCTTGGCGACATTCAGCTGCACGGTGAACTGTTCCGCGTTCACGCCGGTGTTGAGCTGTGCGCCGAGGAACGCGAGTTCGCCCTGGAGTGCGTTGGCATCGCGCGTGCCGGCGCCTTCGGTGAGCATGCGCGCGGTGAATCCCGCAAGGCCGGGCTGGTTCGTCTCGAGGCGGGATCCGCCTTCGATGACGAGCGTGACGTGCACGAGCGGGAGTGCGTGATGCTCGACGACCTGCAGTCCGACGCCGTTCGCGAGTTTTCCGGTGGCGACCGGCGGGAGGTTGAACTTGCTGCTCGTGCCAAGCGCCGGTGGTTTGGTGCGGTCGAGCGCGTTGCCGGCCGTCTGAGCGCCGAGCTGGAGCGCTGAACCAGCTATCAATGCGGCGAGCGCCGCGAACTTTGCGTTTTTCATTGTGCGATTGCCTTCTTGGCGGCGAGCTCGGGCTTGCCCATCGGGACGACGGAGATCATGACGCGGTTCGTCTGCAAATATTTTTTGAGCACGCGCTCGACGTCGGCGGCGCTGACGGCGCGGTAGCGGTCGAGGTCGGCCTGGAAGGAATCGGGCTTGCCGTTGAGATAGAAGTAGTGATTCATCTGATCCGCGACACCGTGGACGGTTTCGATGCGGCGGAGGAACTGCGATTCGATGCTGTTCTTCGCCTGCTGCAGTTCGCGCGGCGTGGGGCCGTCCTTCGCGAGCTTCTTGATTTCGGCGTCGACGACGCTGCGCAGCGTGTCGAGACCGAAGCCGCGGCGCGCGGTGGCGGTGATGGAGAAGTCGCCGTCGAGATGCATGCTTCCCTGGCGCGCGCGCACCGTGGTGGCGACGGGGGTGTTGTACACGAGTGCCTGCGTGAGGCGCGAGGTGCGCGATCCGGCGAGGATCGACGCCGCGATGTCGAGCGCGGCATCATCCGGCGCCCATTCTTTCACGGTGTGCCACACGAGCTGAAGCTGCGGAAGCTGCACGCGATCTTCGAGCGTCATCGCCGTGTCGCGCACGACGAACGGCGCCGGCGCGGGCCGCACGATAGCCGGCCCGCGGGGAATCTCGGAGAAATATTTCCTGACCATCGCGCGCACATCGGCGTCTTTCACGTCTCCGGAGACGATGAGCGTCGCGTTGTTGGGCGCGTAGTAGCGGCGGAAGAATTCTTTCACGTCGTCGACCGACGCGGCGGAGAGATCGGCCATCGAGCCGATGACGCTCCACGAGTACGGATGGCCGGCGGGGTAGAGCGCCTGCGGAAGATGATCTTCGACGAGACCGTACGGCCGGTTCTCGACGCTCTGGCGGCGCTCGTTCTTCACGACGTCGCGCTGGAGATCGACCTTCGGTTTGTCCATGGTCGGCGTGAGCCAGCCCATGCGGTCGGCGTCGAGCCAAAGCATGAGCGGAAGCGCGGACGACGGGCCGCTTTCGAAATAGTCGGTGACGTCGTTGTTGGTGGACGCGTTGTTGTTCGCACCGGCTGCTTCGAGCAGCCGGTCGAACATCGGATATTCGGCATGCTGCGAGCCCATGAACATCAGGTGCTCGAACAGGTGCGCGAATCCCGTGCGGCCGGGCTTTTCGTCGCCGGACCCGACATGGAACCAGATGTTGACCGTGACGATCGGCACGGCGTGATCTTCGTGGACGATCACGGTCAGGCCGTTGGGGAGCGAATCGAGCGTATATGGAACGCTGAGCTTTTTCGCCTGCGCGGCCGCGATGGCCGGGGCGAGGGCGAGCGCTCCGATGAGGAGGCGGCGCGCGAGGTTCATTCAGGGATCCGGGTGGTGGAATCGAGCGGTGGCGTGCTGCGGGGTACGGAAGGCGATAATACCCTCGAAGTCTACTCTAACCGCGCGCTCGTCGCAGAGCGTTGTCGAGCTACCGGACGATAAGCCTCAGCGAGTCGAGGAGCGAATCTCGTGTCGCCATTATCCACGTTGCGCCCGGCCGGAGGGCGGTAACGGTCGATGCGCGGATTCCTATCGGTGAGATGGAAGCGATCGACGGATCTCGGACCGAGAAAACCGCGATCGGCGTCCCGGTAAGCGGATTCTTCAGCGCGCCTACGAGCGCGTAGATTTTCTGATTGTGCGCATCGAGGCCATCGACCCAGACGGACCAAGTGCCACCCGCGGACACGGTATCGCAGGCGTGATCATCGGGACAGCGAAGCGCGATATGAGTGATCCGCTGCGTGTAGACCACCGTCTTGAACCCGGTGTGGCGGAACATTTCCGTTTGGATCGTGGCTGAGCCGAGAGAGAGCGTCGTGTCGTACAGCCCGATTCCGGCCACGACGACTCCGGTGACAGTTTGTGGCCACAACGGCGGACCAGCATTTACAGCTGTGACCGTTCGTCCCGGAGTGGTGTTGCTCCCGCTGCCCCAGTGAATCGCTGAATCGGCGAATGGCGGGTCAGTTTGAGCGACGAATGTGCCAACTTCGAACGCGCTGAATAGCGTGTCGGGTCCGGTGACCACGACCTTTACAGGCACGTTTGGATCGTAGGGGTTGGTGCGAGTAAACGGTTCTCCGCACGCGATGGCTACGGCAGCCACAAAGGCGATGACGAGGTTCGTTATGCCTGTGCGCCTGGTGAAATCACAGTCAGACACTCGTGCCCTCGGGGTTCTCTGGTGCGCCGCGAATCGACCCAACTTATAGCCCACAGATGCCGGAAAGTTCGAACGCCGAAGCGGTAATTCAGTTAACCGGACGCATGCTGGCCTGACATATCGAGGAAGCACCGCCTACATTGAGCGAGTCCAATTGTAACTTGGCCAGGTAGCTCAGTTGGTAGAGCAGCGGACTGAAAATCCGCGTGTCGGGGGTTCGATTCCCTCCCTGGCCACTTCCTTCGTTTTCGCAATGCATGCACACGGCGCGTTCCCGCATAGACCGGGGACGCGCCGTGCTGTATCTGAATGCCGGCGCCCGTCCGAACGTGCACCGTCATTTGGTGTCAGACGGAGACCGACAACGAACAGCGCATCGTGGACACATAATTGCGCCACCTCAACCCGCTGGAGATTGTCGTGCCGACTTCGTCCCTGCGTCAATCCGGAATGGAGCCGGATCCGCGAGAGTTCCGCTTTCGCGATGAATGGCTCGTGCCGCTTCTGGCTGGACGCTCCGATGTTGCAAACCAGCGCGTTGACCAATGGCGCCGGGAGCGGACGGCATTTCTATCGCAGCGCCTGATGGATGAAAGCGTGCTGAGTTTCGCGCAGCTCGCGAAACTGATTCACGATGCGTATCGCATCGATTCCACCGAGCTCACCACCGGTGTCGACGAAACTGCTGCGCGCCTGATCCCCGAAAAAATCGTGCGCAAGCATCTGCTGCGCGCGGTGCGCGAGGCGCCACGGCAGATCGACGTCGCGATGGCGAATCCGCTCGACGAGAACGCGCTCGCCGACGTGCGCGCCGTCACGGGGCGCACCGTGAACCCGCTCTTTTGTCCGCCCGGCATCCTCGAACGTGCGGTGCTCAATGCAGTGGCGCCCGACGCAGTCATCTATGAACTGCTCAAGAAGTTCAACGCCGAAACGACCGTACAGGTTGTCGCCCATGGATTCGATGATGTCGCGCCGGACAGCGGTGAACAGCCGCGCGCGCCGGTAATCCAGCTCGCGAACAACATCATCGCCAACGCCGTGCGGATGGGCGCGTCCGACATCCACATCGAGCATGACGAAACGGCGACGCAAGTGCGGTATCGCGTCGACGGCCTCCTGCGGAATGCGCTGGCCGTTCCGCGCTACGTCGGCGTCGGCCCGCTCGTCTCGCGCATCAAGATCATGGCCGGCCTCGACGTGTCCGACCGGCTGCGTCCGCAGGACGGCCGCGCCAAGCTCCGTGTGGGGAACGACACGATCGGTCTTCGCGTATCGACCCTTCCCGCCCGGACCGGAGAGAAGGTCGTGCTTCGCATTCTCAATGAGCGCGTGATCAACGTGCGCATGGCCGAGCTCGGCTTTCACCCCCAAGTGCTCGAACGATTCACCGCGATGCTGGCGAGCGAGAAGGGAATCGTGCTCGTCACCGGGCCCACCGGATCCGGAAAAACCACCACCCTCTATTCCGCGCTCGCGCAGCTTCACGGCGAGACGGTCAACGTCGTGACGGTCGAAGATCCGATCGAGTACCGCCTGCCCGACATCACGCAGGTACAGATAAACGAGAAGCAGGGCATGACGTTTGCCGCCGTGCTGCGCTCGGTGCTGCGCCAGGATCCGGACATCGCGATGCTCGGCGAGATTCGCGACGGCGAGACCGCCGGCATTGCAACACAGGCGGCGCTCACCGGGCACCTGCTCCTCTCGACGTTGCACACCAACGACACCGTCGGCGCGATCGCGCGTCTGGCCGACCTTGGCGTCGAACGCTTCAAGATCGCGAGCGCGCTGATCGGTGTGACCGCGCAGCGGCTGGTGCGTCGCGTGTGCCCAGCGTGCGCCGCCCCCGCGGATACGGGTGAAATTCCAGGTGCCGTCCGCGCGGAAATGGAGCGGCTATATGGCCGTGTCGCACAGACGCGCGGAGCCGGCTGCAATCAGTGCGGATTCTCGGGCTTCAAGGGACGCCTGCCGCTCATCGAATTGCTCGAAGTGGGGCACGACCTGCGCGATGCGATCGCGAACGGCGCGGGCGACGAACAGCTCCGCAAACTTGCCGTGAACTCCGGCGCGCTCCACACCATCGAAGCGGATGCACTCTGGCACGTGCTCGAAGGACGCACGACGTTCGAGCAGGTGCAGCCGCATCTCGAGATGAGGCGCGTCGAAGATGCCGCGCGCGCGCCGGGTTCAGCGGCGCGGACGGCCGCTCCCGCGCGTCCGGCGCCAGCGCCGCAACGCGACGTGGAACGAGATACAACCGACGAACGACTCGACGTTCTCGTCGCCGTGTCGGATCCCATTTGGCGCGTGGTGCTCGAGGCCGCGCTCCCGCCGGATCAGTTCTCGGTGTCGTGGGTCGCGAGCGGCACCGATGCGCTCGCAGCCGTCGCGCGACGTCGACCGGGCTTGCTGATTGTCGCTGCGGAACTCGCCGGGCTCAGCGGCGAGCAGGTGATAAGAGGTGTCCGCACGGTGATCGGCGCGCTCGATGTTGCGACGATCGGGCTCCTCTCAGCTGAAAACGCCGCGGCGCGAGACGCGCTGTCTGCGGCCGGCGCAGACGATGTAATGGCGCCGCCGGTCGACCGCGACCAGCTTCACGCGCGCATCGAGGCGCTTCTGTCACGCGAAAAGGGCTGGTCGTCCGTCGCCGATGTTGCCACGCCACCGGTGCCCGTGCGCGAGGCCGAACGCCTTGCCGCGCTCGATTCGACCGGACTGTTCGGTTCGCCCTCGGAAGAACGGTTCGACCGCTTCACGCGCGAGGTGACGGAGCGCCTGGGAGTTCCATGGGCGCTGATCTCGCTCGTGGGCGCTGACGGCCTGTGGCATAAGTCGATTCACGGACCGTTTGGCCGCGAGTTCGAACGCAACCTCTCGTTTTGCGGCCACGGCATCAATCATGAGGACATCATGGTTGTGGAAGATGCGATGCTCGATCCGCGCTTCTCGGAGAACCCGGCGGTGACCGGCGACCCGGGCGTTCGCTTCTACGCCGGATGCCCGATCCATACGGCGAACGGCCAGAAGATCGGCACGCTCTGCGCAATCGACGACAAGCCGCGCGCGCTGTCGGACGAACAGAGCCGCATGCTCCGGAGTCTCACGCGTGAACTCGAGGCGGAGATCGCAAGCTGATTTCTAACCCCAGCTGAGGTGTGTAAGCTGGATCAGGTTCCCGCACGTGTCGTCGAGTACCGCGATCACGGAGCCCGTCGTGTTCGTCACGGGCTTCGTGAACTTCACACCGGCCGCGCTCAATCGATCGTACTCGGCCTGGACGTCTTTGACCATGAAATTTTGCGCCGGCAGCTGCTTGCCGTGCAGGCCCTGCTGGAACGCCTTGCCGACCGCGTTGGCGGTCGACTCCAGCTGCAGTTCCACTCCGTCGGGCTCTTCGGCCGAGACGATCGTGAGCCAGCGATAGTTGCCGTTGGAGAAATCGCTCTTTTTCTGGAAGCCGAGTTTCTCCGTATAGAACTTCAGCGCCTTCTCCTGATCGTCGACGTAGATGGTGCTCCATTTGATGCGCATTGCTCCCTCCTCTGTCAGTTGGTTTTTACGAGTAGGTCAACCAGCTTCCCGCCCATCATCTTCCAGCCGTAGCGCGCGCCGCCGAAGTTGTGTTTCTGCTCGGGTTTGAAGCCCGAGTGCACGAGCGAGAGGCGGGTGCCGGATGCAGTCGGCTCGAGCGTGAACGTCACGACGGTCGCCATGTCGCCGACGCCCCAGTCGTAGCTGAGCTTCCGCTGCGTTTCGACTTCGGCGATGCGGCCGTGCACGATTCCGTCCCAGCCGCCGACTGGTGCCGTCCGGAATGTGAACGCCGCGCCGCGTTCGAGCTTCAAGTTCACCACCGGCAACAACCAGTGCGCGAGCAACTCGGGATCGGTGAGTGCGCGCCACACTTTTTCGGGCGCGTGCGGGAGATCGAACTCGAGCGAGATCGATTCGGATTGCGATCGGTCGGTCGTATCGACGACGGTCATCAGTCCATCTTCTCCAGCAAGCGTTCGAGACGATCGACGTGCTCCGTCCAGAAGGCGCGGTAATGCGCGATCCAGCTGATGAGCGGCTTCATCCCGCCTGCGTCGATTCGATAGTAGACGCAGCGTCCATCCTTTCGGCCCTTCACAAGGCCTGCGTCCTTCAGCGCCGCGAGATGCTGCGACACGGCCGGCTGCGAAATGTCGAATCGCGCAGTGAGATCCTTCACGGCCGCTTCGCCGCGCGTGAGCGATTCGAAAATCGCCCTGCGGCTCGGGTCGGCCAGCACCTGAAACACTCTGTTCTCGGAAACCGCTGCGCTCTGCATGGATGATATATAAGTGACTACTTATGGATTGTCAACACCACCTCGCCGTGGGCTGCGCATGCATACAATTTTCCAGTCCGCCGCACCGATTTTCCCGCGTCTGCCGGTTTCTCACCGAGGTTCGCATGGCCACGAAGCTCAAGTCGGAACGTCCTGATCCCAAGCGCCCCGGCGTGATGCTGCCGGCGCAGCAAGTCGTTCGCGACGTGCACGGCTATCTCGTGCGGGTTACGCAGCTCGGTTTGTACATCCGCAAGAGCGGGACGCGCCTCGAAGTCGGCCCGTTCGATTTCGGCGCGCTCTATCAAGACGGCGTGCAGCGGGCGGCTGGACTCGCGCCGGTGAAGCCGCGGAAGCCGGTGCGAAAAGGTGCGATTGCGGTGAGCCGCGGTCTGCTGCAGACGGGGCGCGGCCGCTAGCCGCGGCAGCCGCTACTTCTTTCCGCCGAACAGCCCCTTCACGGCGCTGCCGGCTTTTTTCACCCCGTCGACCGCCGCCGTGCCGGCGGTCGCTCCGGCGTTCACCGCAGCTCTTGCTGCAGCCTTCACGATGTTTGCCGTCACGCTTCGCATCATCGTCGACGCGAGCTGATCCGGCGTCACGCCGTTTTCCTGCGTGCCGATGTTCGTCAACTCGATC
>DASYSH010000473.1:0-3202 GCA_036003525.1 Gemmatimonadaceae bacterium
GGAGGTAGACTCCCGACATCGTCGCGGCAGAGAGCACGCCGTCCGCCGCACGAATGCGCGCGAGTGATGCGAGCTGCGCTTCTCTCCGCGCGGGTCGGTCGGCCGTATCCTTCGTGAACGGCAGGTAGACATGCGCGCTCAACAGATGGCGCGCGTCATAGCCGAACTGATAGTTCGTGAGATTTCGGACCGAGAGCGACATCAGACTCGCGAGCATGAGCAGAACCATCGAGACCGCGAGTTCGCCGACGATCAGCAGCCGGAATTCGTGGCGCGACCGTCCGGTAGTCGTGCCTGCGCTGTCCTTGAGCGGGTCTGAGGGGTTCACTCTGCTTGCGCGCCACGCGGGCAGCGCGCCGGCCAGTGCGATCGCGCCGATGAGCGCGGCTGCCGCGAACCCAAAGAGCCGGCCGCTGAACTCGGGAACCACATACCACCGGGCGGCGAGCTCCGCGGGAACGATGTGCGTGAGCGCACCGATCATTGCGCGCGCCATAAACACACCGCCGGCGGATCCGACCGCCGCGATGACACCGATTTCCGCCAGGACTTCACCCGCGATCGCGGCGCGTGAAGCGCCGAGTGCGATGCGAAGCGCGTAATCGCGCTTGCGCGTCAGCCCGCGCGCGAGCGACAGCGCCGCGACATTCGTCGCGGCAATCACGAGCACGCCAACGCCGATGAGGATCATGAGAATCCCGAAATCATCGAGCGTCGCGGGGCGCGGGCGAACCGACTTGAGCTGGAATACGTACGCCGGTGTGTGCGAGCCCGGCGCGACGAATCGGCTCGTGAGCGATGCCGCGATCGTCGCGAGTTGCGAGTTTATCGTGCCGGACCCGACGTGCGGCCGAAGTTTCACGACGAGTGTCGCCAGTCCGAAGTCCGCGAAGCCGCCAACGCCGCCGTTTTGTTTCGTTGTCTCGAGCTCGGACTCCGACGCGAGCGGAACCCAGACATCGCCCTGAAAACTCAGGTCGGTGCCGCGGGGCAGCACGCCGACGATCGCGTAGCTGCGGTCGCCGACGTCCATTCGCGCGTTCCCGATCTCCTTCGCGTCGCCGAATTTTTCATGCCAGGTCACCGCGGTGACGACCACAGCGCTCCGGGTTCGCGCCTCTTCCGCGTTCGGAAAGCGCCCGAGCCGCGCGCGAATGCCGATGACCTCGAAAAAATCGTCAGAAAAATGCGCGACGAGCCGGTTCGCGCCTTCTCCGTCGAACGCGACGTTTTCCCGGCCGGTTTCGAGCGACGCGATTCGTTCGATGCCGGGGAGGAGGGTCAGCGAGCGTTGAATTTCGGCGAGCGATGGCGGGTTGCGCTGGTTGCCGAGACGCAGCTGCGGGAAGTACAGCCGGTCGACGTCCGCGTACGGCAGATGCGGATGCTGGATCGAATCGATGAAGAGAAAGCTTGCGGTACAGAGACCAAGTCCGATCGCGAGCGAAATCGTCGCGGTCGCGAAATAGATGGGCGAGCGCTTGAGCGAACGAAGTGTGCGGCGCAGCACGGTCATGCTGCCCTCAGCACGTCGACAGGGTTTGCCTTTGTGGCGCGCAGGGCGGGCGCCAGACACGCCACCATCGTCACCAGCAGCAGCGTCACCTCGCCGCCAATCAATGCCTGCGCATCTACGGGATACACTCCCCACATCTTATTCCACAACAAAAATCCCGCCCACATCCCCAGCCCCGCGCCAACCGCCGTCCCTCCGAGCGCCATGACGAACGCTTCTTTCATTACAAGGCGGAGAACATTCTGCTTCGACGCGCCGAGCGCGATGCGCACGGCGAACTCGCGATTGCGCTGGCCGGCGATATACGAAATCACACTAAACAAACCCGCCGCACCGAGCAGCAGCGAAGCGAGTCCCAGCAGCACGAACAGCAACGAGAGAAACTGTTCCACGCGCACGCCGTCGAGATAACTCTCCACCCAGGGTGTCACACGCCAGCTGCTGTGCGGCGGAAGCGATTCGCGCAGGGTTCTCCAAATAGAAAGTTCGAGGCCGCTCGCTCCTGGATTGGGCCGGACCACGACGTCGCCAAGATCTCCGCGCGCGCTCGCGAGCATCGCGAAAATTTGCTGCGAAGTGTCCGGGCCGGCCTCGGGGAACTGCTGAAAGAACAAGTGTTGTTCGCGAACGACCCCGACGATCGGAAGCCATGGTTTGTTCGATGCCAAGTCACCGAGCTTCAGCATTCGGCCGACCGCGCGCTCGTGCGGATAGAGCGTTCGCGCCGTTCTCTCGGAGAGAATGATGGCGCCGGTTGCGTCGTCGCCTTCCGCGAAGTCACGGCCATCCACCATTGGGATCCCGAGCGTCGCAAACAAGTCGGCGCTCGTGACGTGACAGTAATCGGGCACGTATCCGGCGGCGGCGCCTTCGACGGTACGGTCCGTCGTTACGGTTCCGTTCCTCAATCCGCAGCCGGTAAATTTTGCGGCAGCTTTCACACCGGGCAGCGCGCGGATCCGCCCAAGAAGTTCACTGGCGAGCCGGATCTTGCTCGAATCTGCAAGCGTATCCTTATAGAACGACATTCGGTCGCCGTTGAAGTACCACATCGGCAGCGCCACATGCACGGCGGACAGACTGCGCGCGTCGTATCCGAAATCGTACCGGGCCATGCGTGTCGCGGATTTCAGCATCAGGCTTGCGCCCATGACCAGCATCATCGACAGCGCGAGTTCGGTCATGACGAGCCAGCGAAAGCGCGTTCCCGCCCGTCCGATTGCGCCGGCGCCGCCGTCCTTGAGCGGACCCGCGGGATCGGTGCGACTTGCGCGCCAAGCCGGATATCCGCCGCTCACGGCGATCGAGACAATCACCGCGAGCGCGCTCAGCGCAAACACACGCACACTCCACTGGGGTGCGACGAAACCCTGCCACTGAAGTTCCGCCGGTGTCGCGCGTGTGATGAGTCCGACGGCCCACGATGCGACGATCGCGCCCGCCACGCATCCTACGATCGCAAGAATTCCCACTTCGACGATGACCTCACGCGCGACTTCAGACGGACTCGCGCCCAGTGCGAGTCTCACCGCGTAGTCGCGGGACCGGGCCATCCCGCGCGCAAGCATGAGCGCGGCGACATTGGCGCATGCGATCAGCAGCACACAAACGGCAGCGCCGATCATCGCCCGATGGTAGTCCTGGAGGGCGAGGGGATCGGGACGGAGCGAATATAGACGTGACGAG
>DASYSH010000474.1:0-5178 GCA_036003525.1 Gemmatimonadaceae bacterium
CCGGGCCATGCCGCGGAAGAAATCGAGCGCCTCGTGACTGTGCCGATCGAGACGGAAATGAACGGCGTCGAGCGCGTGAAAGTCGTCCGCTCGATTTCGCTCTACGGTCTCTCGGACATCCGGCTGACTTTCAAGGACGGAACCGATCCGTACTTCGCACGGCAGCGCGTGTTCGAACATCTGCCGGATGCGACGCTTCCGACGGGCGTGACGGCCGGCGTCGCACCGCTGTTTTCGCCGAGTGGTCTCGTGTACCGCTACGTGCTCGACAGCCCGGACCGTTCGGCGATGGAGCTGCACGTCATCAACGACTGGATCATCACCAAGGCGCTCAAGAGCGTTCCGGGCGTCGCCGATATCGCGGGCCTCGGCGGCGAGACGATGCAGTACCAGGTGCTCGTCGATCCGACGAAGCTCGCCGGCGCCGGCCTCGCGATATCGGATGTCTCGACGGCGCTTGGCGCGAACAACGACAACTCGGGCGGCGGATTCTACTCCGAAGGCGGACAGTTTTACTACGTGCGCGGCCTCGCGCGGCTGAACACGACTGAGGACATCGGCCAGGTCGTCATCAAGAATTCCAACGGCATTCCGGTCCTCATCAAGGACATCGGCACCGTCACGATCGGCTACGCGCCGCGGCTCGGCCAGTTCGGGTTCAACGATCGCGACGACGCCGTCGAGGGCATCATCCTCATGCGCACCGGCGAGCAGGCGCAGACGGTGCTCAAGCTCGCTGAAGCGAAGACGAAGGAACTGAACGACCACATTCTGCCGAAGGATGTGAAGATCCACCCGTTCTACGATCGTGTGGACCTGATCGATTTCACCACGCACGTCGTGGAAGACAACCTGCTGCGCGGCATTGTGCTCGTCGTAATCGTGCTGGTGTTCTTCCTCTTTGACATTCGCGCCGGTCTCGTCGTCGCCACGACGATTCCGCTCGCGCTGCTGTTCGCATTCATCTGCCTGGATCTCAAGAGCATCCCGGCGAATCTCCTGTCCATCGGCGCGATCGACTTCGGCATTCTCGTCGACGGCGCGGTGGTGATGGTCGAGAACATCCACCGCCAGCTCGCCAAGCGGCGCGGGCAGCACGTCTCGGTTCGCGAAGTCATCATTCAGGCCGCGTCCGAGGTTGACCGTCCGATCGTGTACGCGATCGCCGTGATTGTCGCCGGATTCCTGCCGATCTATGTGCTCTCGGGCCCGTCTGGACGGCTGTTCAAGCCGATGGCGGACACCACGATTTTCGCCCTGATCGGCGCGCTGGCGCTGACGCTGACACTCGTGCCCGTGCTCTGCTCGTGGGTGCTGAAGAGCGGCGTCGAAGAAAAGCGGAACGGCGCGTTCGAGTGGATCAAGGAACGATATGGCCGCATGCTCGACTGGAGTCTCCGGAATCGCGGCATGGTCGTGTGGGCGAGCGTGATTCTTTTCGCGGTGTCGGCGGTGCTGACGGTCTCGGTCGGCGCGGAGTTCATGCCCAAGCTCGACGAAGGCGCGCTCTGGGTTCGCGCGACGATGCCGTATACGATCTCGCTCGAGGAGTCGTCGAAGATCGTGCCGCAGGTCCGCGCGATTCTCAAATCATTCCCGGAAGTCACCGACGTCGCGTCGGAGCACGGACGCGACGACGGCGGCACCGATCCGACGGGATTTTTCAACGCCGAATTCTACGTGGGGCTCAAACCGTACAACACGTGGAAAGGACCGTACCGCACCAAGCGCGCGTTCATTGCCGAAGTCGACAAGAAACTCGCGGCGTTTCCGGGCATCGTGTTCAACTACACGCAGCCGGCGGAAGATGCGGTCGACGAGGCCGAGACCGGACTGAAGAGCTCGCTCGACGTGAAAGTTTTCGGCGCCGATCTCACGGTGCTGCAGAGCAAGGGGCTCGAGGTGAAGCATCTCCTCGAGAAAGTTCGCGGCATCGACAACGTGACACTCGTGCAGGAACTCGGGCAGCCGTCGCTCACGGTGACGGTCGATCGCGCGAAGATGGCGCGTTACGGCTTGAGCGCGGCGACGATCAACGGGCTGATCGAGGCGGCGATCGGCGGAAGCGCCGCGACGCAGATCGTGCAGGGAGAGCAGACGTTCGATCTCGTCGTGCGGCTGCTGCCGCAGTATCGCTCGACTCCCGAGCAGATCGGCAACATTCTGGTCGCGACGCCGTCCGGAAGCCAGGTGCCACTGCGCGAAATCGCGAAGATCGATCAGGCCGACGGCGCGTCGATGATCTACCGCCAGAACAACAGCCGGTTCATCGGCATCCAGTACTCGGTCGAGGGACGTGACCTCGCCAGCGCGGTGCAGGATGCGCAGGCGCAGGTTGGCAAGGCGATCAAACTCGCGACGGGATATTCCATCGTGTGGGGCGGCGAATACGAGGAATACACTTCGTCGCGCAGCCAGCTGATCATCATTCTGCCGATCACGTTCGGGCTGATTTTTCTGCTGCTCTTCGCGCTGTACCAGAATGTGAAATTCCCGGTGATCACCGTGCTCGGCGTCATTCTCTCGGGCCCGATCGGCGGCATGCTCGCGCTCGTGCTGACGGGGACACACCTCTCGGTGTCGTCGGGAATCGGATTCCTCGCGCTATTCGGTGTCTCCGTGCAAACGGCGGTCGTGTACATCTCGTATGCGAACGAGCTTCGCCAGGGCGGCAAGAGCATCGCCGACGCAACGCGCGACGCGGCGATGCTGCGACTGCGGCCGATCATGATGACGGCGCTGGTCGCGGCGTTCGGGTTGCTGCCGGCGGCGTTGGCGACAGGAGTAGGGACGGACTCTCAGCGGCCGTTTGCGCTGGTGATCGTGGGAGGGCTTTTCTCGCGGCTGCTCATTTCGGTGTTTTTGATGCCGGTGCTGTATGAGCTTGCTGCACGGCCGGGAGATCGACTCGAAGTTTGAACGGCAGAGGGGAGAGGGGAGGCCAGCGGGGAGTGGCGAGGGCGAGGGGGGAGCGGGGCGAAACGAGACGGGAGTGGTGAGGCCAGCGGGGAGTAGCAAGAGGGGGGAGCTCCCCGCTTCTCAGCACTTCTCCGCTCTTCTCACTACTTCTCTCCGCTTCTCACTTCTCTCCGCTTTCACTTCTCTCCGCTTTCACTTCTCGCCGCTTTCACTTCTCGCCGCTTTTCATTTCTCGCCGCTTTCATTTCTCGCCGCTTTCATTTCTCGCCGCTTCTCAATTATTGTCGCAACTCGTCGAGAGCGGATTCCGATGATTTAACTGCCGGATAAGCCACGGCGAACTGCCACTGCTTGATCACGGATTTCACTGAAACGGGCGGATACTGCAACAGCAATCGCCTTTCCGTCCTTTGCGCTCATTTCCGAAGATCAAAATAAAAACTTTGGGGGAACGACAACTGCAGTTTGACGGATCTTCGCGCACAAGCAAGAGACTTTCATGAGAACGTCAATTAGAAAGGCCTTTAAGCGGTATCCGCCGTTCCGTGTAATCCGCGTTAGGGCAGTGGCAGTTCGCAGTGGCAGTTCGCAGTGGCAGTTCGCAGTGGCTTATCCGGCAGTTAGATCATCGAAATCTGCGTCGATGATCCGCGAACAGAACCGTGAAGCCACGAGAAGTGCCAGGATGTCCCGGCTCCCCGCTGGCCTCGCCCCTCCCGTCTCGTTTCGCCCCGCTCCCCGCTCACCCTCGCCTCTCCCCGCTGGACTTGCCTCTCCCCACTAGCAGAGGGCCCAGTGAAGGTGTCCGAACGTGTGCAAATCGGTTAACTTTCGGACCGAATGACCAAACGCGAAGACGCCCTCGACTACCACCGTCAGGGCCGCCCCGGCAAGATCGCCGTCGTACCAACCAAACCGCTGACCAATCAGCGGGACCTCGGCCTCGCCTACTCCCCCGGCGTTGCCGAACCCTGCCTCGAAATCCAGAAAAACCCCGACGACGCATACGTTTACACGTCCAAGGGAAATCTCGTCGCCGTCGTCACCAACGGCACGGCCGTGCTCGGGCTTGGCAACATCGGTGCGCTCGCCGGAAAGCCGGTCATGGAGGGCAAAGGCAACCTCTTCAAGCAGTTCGCCGACCTCGACGTGTTCGACCTCGAAGTCGGCTCCGAGGATCCGGCCGACGTCATTCGCTTTTGTCAGCTGCTGGAGCCGACCGTCGGCGGGATCAATCTCGAGGACATTCGCTCGCCCGACTGCTTTTTGATCGAAGAGACGCTGCGAAAGACGATGAACATTCCCGTCTTCCACGACGACCAGCACGGAACAGCCATCATTTCCGGCGCGGCGCTGCTCAATGCGCTCGAAGTCGTCGAGAAGCGAATCGAAGATGTGAAGGTCGTGTTCTCCGGCGCAGGCGCCGCGGCGATCTCAACCGCCGAGCATTACGTGCGCCTCGGCGTGACGCGCGAACACATCCTGATGTGCGACAAAGAGGGCGTGATCTACGAGGGGCGTCACGGACACAGTGATCCGTACAAGGATCGTTTCCGCCGCAAGACCGACGCGCGGACGCTGAAAGACGCGCTCGACGGCGCCGATGTGTTCGTCGGCCTCTCCGCGGCCGGTGCGGTGACGCCCGATATGATCAAGAAGATGGCGGCGGACCCGATCATCTTCGCGCTTGCGAATCCCGTCCCGGAAATTCTGCCGGAAGAAATCCGCACCGTGCGCGACGACGCGATCATCGCGACGGGCCGCAGCGATTATCCGAACCAGATCAACAACGTCTTGTGCTTTCCGTTCATCTTTCGCGGCGCGCTCGACGTGCGCGCCACGCAGATCAACGAAGAAATGAAAATGGCCGCGACGCGCGCGCTCGCCGCGCTGGCCAAGGAAGACGTGCCGGACAGTGTTTCGCAGCTCTACGGACTCAAGTCCGTGGCATTCGGCGCCGAATACCTGATCCCCTTCCCGTTCGACCCGCGCGTGCTCCTCTGGGTCGCGCCGGCCGTCGCATGGGCCGCGGTCGCCACGGGCGTCGCGAAAGAGTTCATCGATCTCGAGACGTACCGCGATCAGCTCGAAGCGCGCCTCGGCCGCGCGCGCGGCATCATGCGCGGCATTATCAACCGCGCGCATCACGATCCGAAGCGCATCGTGTTCGCGGAGGGCGAGGAGCTGAAGATCATCCGCGCCGCGCAGATCATGGTCGACGAAGGGATCGCGCATCCGATCCTCCTCGGGCGCGCAAAG
>DASYSH010000475.1:0-3244 GCA_036003525.1 Gemmatimonadaceae bacterium
GTTCGGGTAATCGCAGCAGACGGGGCTCAGCTTGGCATCATGGAAGTGGACGCTGCTCTCGCTGCTGCAGTCGAGCAGGGATTTGATCTGGTCGAGGTTGCTCCGCTCGCACGACCGCCTGTGGTCCGCATCATGGACTACGGGAAATACAAGTTCGAAATGGCCAAGCAGGCCAGGCAGGCGAAGAAAAAGCAGCACGTCATCCTGCTGAAGGAAGTGAAGTACCGGCCCGGAATCGAAACGCACGACTTCGATACGAAGACGCGCCATGCGCGCGAATTCCTTCAGGACGGAAATAAAGTGAAGGTCACGCTGATGTTTCGCGGGCGGCAGATCGCCCATCCGGAACTCGGGCGCGCGGTGGTTCAGCGCGTGGCAGTGGCGCTGGCTGATGTCTCGAAGATCGAGACCGATGCCCGCCTGGAAGGTAAGGCTCTTACGATGATCCTAACGCCGAAATAAGACGAGATTGATATGCCGAAAATGAAGACGCACAAAGGCGCGAAGAAGCGTTTCTCCGTGACATCGAAAGGCAAAGTCCGCCGCATGAAGGCGTACAAGAGCCACATCCTCACCAAAAAGACCTCGAAGCGGAAACGCCAGCTTCGCCGTCCGACGACGGTTGCCACTGTCGGCGATTCCAAGCGCATCAAGCGCCTGCTTCAGGCCTAAGGAGACCCATACATGCCACGCGTACGTTCGAATGTCGCGCGACTGAAGCGCAAGAAGCAGATCATGAAGGCGGCCCGCGGAAACTTTGGCGGCCGCAGCAAGCTCTGGAAGGCAGCAAAAGAAACCGTCGAGCGCGGTTGGGTCTACGCGTACCGGGATCGCAAAAACAAGAAGCGCGAGTTCCGCAAACTCTGGATCCTTCGCATCAACGCCGCCGCGCATCAGCACGAGATGACATACAGCGCGCTCATGCACGGGCTGAAAAAGGCCGGGATCGAGATCGACCGAAAGATTCTTTCGGACATCGCTATTCAGGATGCGGAGACGTTCGCGGAGTTGGCGGGTAAGGCGAAGTCTGCGCTGTCCGCTGCATAAAAAGACGATCGAAGTTCGAAGATGGAAGATGGAAGTTGGAGAATCGAGTCAACTTCCATCTTCGATCTTCCATCTTCCATCGATAGTCCAACTTGACCCTCGACGAATTCCAGAAAGCATGTGAAGCCCTCGCCGCGGACGGTCCTGCACTGATCAGCGCAGTGACCGACCTCGGCGCGTGGGGCGATCTGCGCAATGCGCTCGTTGGCCGCACGAGCGGCCGCCTCACGGACATCATGAGCGCCCTTGGTTCACTTCCCAAGGAAGACCGCCGTGCGGCGGGACAGCTCGCGAACGCGACGAAAATCTCGATCGAAGAGCTGCTGGAGCGGCGCCGCGCGGAGCTTGCCGGTGCGGCAAAGAATATTTCGCTCAGCGATCCGACGATGCCGGCGCGGGAGAGTTGGAAGGGTTCCGTGCATCCCGTGTCGCTGGTGATCGACGAGATCAGCGCGATCTTCCGTGAACTTGGATTCACGATCGCGCTCGGCCCCGAGGCGGAATCGGAGTGGTACAACTTCACCGCGCTGAATTTCCCGCCCGATCATCCCGCGATGGAGCTGCACGACACACTCTATCTCGAAGGCGGCGGCGTCCTGCGCACGCACACCTCACCGGTGCAGATCCGCACGCTGCAGAGCTATCCGCCGCCGATTCGCATTCTCGCGCCCGGGAATGTGTATCGCCGAGATTTTTTCGACGCGACGCATTCGCCGATGTTCGCGCAGATCGAAGGGCTCGCAGTGGACGAAGGAATTTCTTTCGCCGATCTCAAGGCGACGCTGACGCACTTCGCGAAGCGGTTCTACGGTGCGTCGAAACGGACGCGGTTCAGGCCTTCTTTCTTCCCGTTCACTGAACCGTCCGCAGAGGTGGACGTCGAAGTGGATTTGGGAGATGGCCGTGGGATGCGCTGGGTGGAGATCATGGGCTGCGGTCTCGTGCATCCTGCGGTGCTTGAAAACGCAGGTGTCAACTCTGAGAAATACACCGGGTGGGCGTTCGGCATGGGACCCGGGCGTATCGCGCAGTCGCGCTACGGCATTCCCGATTGCCGCGTGCTGTTCGATTCCGATATGCGTTTCCTCGGGCAATTCGCGAAATGAATATCTCGCACGAATGGCTTCGCGCGTTCGTTCCGCACTCGCTCACGCCGCAGGCGGTGGGCGAGCTGCTGTCGGATCACGCGGTCACACTCGACGGCATCGCGCCGCTGCGCGCGGACCTGGTGCCGTTCGTCGTCGCGCGCGTGATCGAGAGCGAAAAAATTCCCGACACGAAACTCTCGTTCAATAAAGTTGACGACGGTTCCGGTGCGCTGCTCGAAGTCGTGTGCGGCGCGCCGAACGTCACCGTCGGCGCACTCTATCCGTTCGCGCGCACCGGCACGGTGATGCCGGCGGGCCTTACGATCGAGAAACGAAAGATCCGCGGCTTCACTTCCAACGGCATGCTCTGCTCGGCGCGCGAGCTCGGGCTCGGCGAGGATCATGACGGAATTCTCGCGCTCGATGTCGACGTGCCGGTCGGCACACCGCTGCTCGCGGCGATGCCGATCGGGGATACGCAGCTGATTCTCGACGTGCTGCCGAACAGGCCCGATCTCCTTTCGCATCGCGGCATGGCGCGTGAAGTTTCCGCGCTGACCGGAGTGCCGATGCAGCTGCCGGAGGAATTCGGGCACGCTGCGTCAATCGGCGCAATCGCCGACGGCGACGGCTCGGCAACGTCGAAAGGCGTGACCGTCACGGTCGAAGACGCCGCCGGCGCTCCACACTACATCGCCGTGGTCATTCGCGGCGTGAAAGTCGGCGAGAGCCCTGCGTGGCTGAGAGCGCGCGTGGAATCGGTCGGCAGTCGCTCGATCAGCAACGTGGTTGACGCGACCAACTACGTGCTGCATGGGCTCGGTCAGCCGGTGCACGCTTTTGATCTCGCGAAGCTCGCAAAAAAATCGATCGTCGTCCGCAAGGCGAAACAGGGCGAGACGCTGGTCACGCTCGACGGCGTGACGCGAAAACTCGAGCCGTGGATGACGATCATCGCCGACGGCGAAAACGCGACGGCGCTCGCCGGTATCATGGGCGGGAAGGGAAGCGAAGTCACCGAGTCGACGACCGACATTCTGCTCGAGGTTGCGTACTTCAATCCGCGCGACGTGCGCCGCGTGCGAAAACAGCTGGCCCTTTCGACGGAC
>DASYSH010000476.1:0-8300 GCA_036003525.1 Gemmatimonadaceae bacterium
GCATGGGAGCGGCCGAATAGATCACGTGCCGCAGCGAGCCGAGCTTCGCACCCGCCGCGTGAGGATGCTCGATCATCGAATACAACAGCGTCGGCGGCGCGTACAGCGTCGTCACGCCATGCGTCGCGATCGCATCGAACATCGCGTCCGCTTTGGGATGCTCGACCAAAACGTGCGTCCCACCGACCTCGAGAATCGGCAGCACGAAACACGACGCGCCGTGCGTGAGCGGTGCCGCGATCAGATTCACGTCAGCGGAACGGAACTCGAAGAAGTCGCGCAGTCCGTCCGCCTGCGCATTCACACATTGCTGCGACTGCACGACCGGTTTCGGCTTCCCCGTGCTTCCGCCGCTGAATTTTATGATCAGCGCATCTTCTGCGCCGCGTGCGATGCGCGCCGCCTCCAATCCATCGTGCTCGGCCATCAGCGCGCGCACATGCATCACATCGTCGATCAAAATCGACGGCCGCGTCATCGCGATCATCCCGTCGAGTTCTGCGCGCGTGTTCCGCGGATTGAGCGGCACCCAAACTTTGCCCGCCGCGTACGTCGCCAGCAGTGCAATCAGGTGCTCAAACGAATTCGCAAGGCAAATTCCGACGCGGCTGCCGGGCGCGGCATCCAGCTTCTGAAATCCGGCGGCCACTGCGTCAACCGCGCGTCGCAGCCGCACATATGACACGTCACCGAGAGCGGTTCCGGCCACCGCCATCGCGTCCGGGTTCCGCTCCACACTCGCCAGGAAACGCTCGATCGGCTGCGCCATTCTGCGAAGATAACTCCATTCGCACGCGCCCACTCCCCATGGCATAATTGATCATGCCATTCCCAATCCTCGGACTCCACCACGTCACCGCCACGGTCGACGACGCGCAAGCCGATCTCGATTTCAGCATCGACGCGCTCGGACTCCGCCTCGTCAAGAAGACGGTCAACTTCGACAATCGCGGCGTCTATCATTTCTACTATGGCGACGAGCGCGGCAGCCCGGGCACGCTCTGGACGACATTCCCGTACAAACTCCTCGGAGTTCCGCCCGGCGTGAAAGGAGCCGGCCAGGTGACCGTCACGTCGTTCTCGGTCCCGGCAGGTTCACTCGACACGTGGAAGAAACGTCTTCGCGAACACGGATTCACGGTGACCGACGCGCAGCCACGATTCGGAGAGGAATCCGTGATCGTCGCGGACCCATCGGGCCTGCTGATCGAACTCATCGGAACGAAGAACGACGCGCGCGCGCCGTGGACCGCGGGCGGTGTCGACGCCGCATCCGCAGTGCGCGGAATCCATAGCGTGACGCTCACCGAAGCAAATCCCGCGTCGACCTTCGCGTTCATGCAGGAATGGTTCGGCTTCGGCCTCGCCGAAGAGATGGACGGCCGCATGCGTGTCTCGGTGAACGGCACCGGTCCCGGAAAATCCGTCGACATCCTCACGGCGAAACCCGGCCAGCCGGCGCGAAACGGTGTCGGCACCGTGCACCATGTCGCGATGGCGATCGGAACCGACGAAGAACAGATCGAACTCCGCAACGCGCTCACCAAGAAAGGCATTCACGTCACGCCCGTCATCGACCGCTCCTACTTCCACTCGATCTATTTTCGCGAGCCCGGCGGCGTGCTCTTCGAAGTCGCCACCGTCGCGCCCGGCTTCATGGTCGACGAGCCGCTCGACCAGCTCGGCCTCGGCCTCAAACTTCCGCCGTGGGAAGAAGTGAATCGCGCCGATATCGAATCCGCATTGCCCCACGTGAAATACTGAGCGCAAAGACAATGGACATGAATCCGCACGCAGGTCAGCCCGTCGTGCATGCCGGCGCCCCGCTCGAAGGCGCCCATGCGGTAACGATCATGGTCCATGGACGCGGAGCCGGGCCCGGTGACATTCTCTCACTCGCCGGCCTGCTCGATTTGCCGCACGTTGCCTGCCTCGCGCCCGCCGCGAAAGGCGGCACCTGGTATCCCAATCCCTTCATCGCGCCGCGCGAGAGAAACGAACCGTGGCTCAGCTCCGCGCTCGGTGTGCTCGAATCGCTCGTGGCGGACACAATCGCGAGTGGTGTGCCGTCGCAGAAAATCATCCTGCTCGGGTTTTCGCAGGGCGCGTGTTTGTCCGGCGAATTCTCCATTCGTCATCCGCGACGTTACGGCGGCGTCTGCATGCTGAGCGGCGGCCTCATCGGAGCGCCCGGCACCGCCTGGGATGATGTCACGACCACGGCGCTCGCAGATACCCCGATATTTCTCGGCTGCAGCGATATCGACGCGCACATCCCGAAGGAACGCGTCATAGAGAGCGAGGCGGTATTTGCCCGGCTCGGCGCCCGGGTTCAGCGCATTCTCTATCCCGGTATGGGCCATCTCGTGAATGACGACGAGATCACGCACGTCCAGCGAATCGTAGACGAGGCGCTGGGTCGCGCATAAGGGAATACCCCGTTCGTGTTACGGACTTTGGCTGACAGACCAAACATTGCGCGCGGGGTACAATCCAATTGTGCGCAAACGCAAACGCCGCCTCCTGCTTCTGGCCGCACCATGGCCGATGCTCGCGTTCTCGAAACCGACAGTTGCGGTTCCGACGCCGCCGGCGGCTAACGCACACACCAAACTCCATGACGATGTAGAAATCCCCGACGCGCTCGATCCCGCAGTGTTCGACGCGGCGCTGAAGAGCGCATCGGCACATGGCCTTCATCCGCGCCGCCTCGCTATCGCGGACATGTCGCAGCCGAGCACCGCGCAGCGACTCTACATCTTCGATATGGACGCGAAGAAGCTCGTCATGAGCACCTGGGTCGCCCACGGACAGGGCTCGGGCGAACTCAACGCGACGAAGTTCAGCAATCTCGACGACTCGCACGAGACGAGTCTCGGCCTCTACCGCGTCGGAAAAAAGATCGAAAGTCCCAAGCACGGTCCCGCGCTCTTGCTGGACGGCCTCGATAAAGGTGTGAATGACAAAGCGCTCTCCCGTGAAATCATCCTGCACGGCGCCGATTATGTCAGTGCTCCGTTCATCGCCGCGCACGGGCGGCTCGGCCGCAGCTGGGGCTGCCCCGCCGTTCCGGAAGCCGACATGGCGCGCATCATCGACCTCCTCGCCGATGGCGGCGTTCTCTACGTCAACGGATAGACGCATCCGGCGCGGCCTCTGCACGGGCATAATGCTCCTGCTGATGCCCGCGCTGCTCATCTCTGCGTGTGCGCGCGTCAAGTCGGCGCGCCGCGCGCGCATCGAGCGCCATCTCGAAGTCGCGAAAGTCTTCGAGAGCCGCGAGCCGTACAGCACGCGCACGATCGGCGATTCAGCGCTCTCGCACTTTCTCGCCAAGAATGCCGAGTATCGCGCAGACTCGGCCGACATCACCGATTTCTATGCCGAGCGGCACAACCAGTTCGCGTGGATCCTCGGCGATTCGATTTCGGAAAACGCGGAGGCGTTCGTGGCGCTTTCCGGCGTGGACGATTCGCAGTCTCCGTCGGCGACCAAGGGCACGAGGCGGCTGAGCGCACTCTACAATCGTGGAATCGACGAGGGCAAACTGATTCCACTCTGCGACAGCTGCGCGACGGAGCTTGAGCTGCGACTCACCGGCGAATACTACCGCTACGTGAACCGCACCAACGCGGGCGATTTGAAGCATGACCTCAATACGATCATCCCGGCGGCGAAGCGCGATTACGGGCGCCTGCTCGATTCGCTGGTGGCAAACAAGATGGACCTCGAGGGATACGAACCGGCGAATCCGCAGTACAAGCTGCTCAAGGAACAGGTTCAGAAGTATTCGAAGTTCGCAAACACGCCATGGCCGGCGCTCGAATTCCCCGCCGGTAAGAAACGGATCAAAGTCGGTGACAGCACCGCGGTCGTCAGCGACATCGGCGCCAGGCTTCGCATCCTTGGCGATCTCGAGAAGACCACTGATTCCACAACCCAGCGGTACGACACCGCGATGGCAACCGGCGTGAAGCATTTTCAGTCACGTCACGGAATGCATCCGGACGGCGTGATCGATTCGGATTTTCTGAACGCGCTCAACATTTCGCCCGTCGATCGCATTCGGACGATGCTGGTGAACATGGAGCGGATGCGGTGGTCCGGTGACGCGCGCCCGGCGAATCTGCTGCGCGTGAACATTCCCGAGTTCCGCCTGCACGTCATTCAGGATTCGGCCGAAGTGCTGACGATGGACGTCGTCGTCGGCGCGCGCGGAACTCACACGACGATCTTCAGCGATACGATGACGACGATCGTGATGAGCCCGCCATGGGATGTGCCGTCGAGCATCGTCCACAAGGAAGTTCTTCCCGGCATCGCGAAGAATGCGAACTACCTCGCGAAACACGACATGCAGATCATCGGCGGGAGCAAGGACGATCCGCAGGTCCGGCAGATGCCCGGCGCGACGAACTCGCTGGGCCGCGTGAAGTTTCTGTTCCCGAACAGCTTCGACATTTACATGCACGACACGCCGGCGAAGAGCCTGTTCGACAACGAAGACCGCGCCGCGAGCCATGGCTGCATCCGTCTCGCTCACGCCGAACAGCTCGCGGATTTCTTGCTGAAGGATGATTCGAACTGGCCGCCGGACAAGATTCACGACGCGATGTTCAGCGGGAACACGCAGATGGTGAAGCTGGCACACGCCTGGCCGGTGTCGATCGAATATTTCACGGCGTGGGTCGATCGCGATGGAACCTTGCAGTTCCGCAATGATGTGTACGGCCATGATGCTTCCCTGGCCGGAGAACTATTCTCCGCCAGGCAAGCAGCTGCGACGCCGGCCCAATAACCGAAGACTTGCATCACTCACTTGCGTCCGACGACACAGATCCATCCCTGTCTCCGCTCTGTGTCAACGACCACACCCTCGAAACCCGCGCCCTCGAACAGCGCGCGATGTTCATCCGGCGTCATGTACACCGCGCGCAGCAGCGCCATCGCGGGGCGAAAGAGCCAGTCCATTCGCCGGCTCCGGTATGCCTCTGCGATAATGATGAAATGGCCGCCCGGCTTCAGCACCCGTAATACGCCTCTGAGATCATTCGGCAAATCCGGCCAGTAGTAGTGCGTCTCGACGGCCGTGACCAGATCGAACGTCGCATCGGCGAACGGCAGCGCCGAAGCGGTTCCTTCTTCGATATCAACCCGCCCGGCGGCGATCGCACTGGCGTTTACGGCGCGCGCGACCTGTACGCTTGCGGCCGAATAATCGATCGCGGACACATGACCGAGCGTCGCGGCCGTTTCCATGCGCTGCACCGTCTTGCCGCCGCCGCATCCGATATCGAGGATGTTGTCCGCAGGGCGAATCGTCACATGAGCCAGGCCCCACGAGGTCAGCGACGAGTGCGACTGGTTCATTCCACGCGCGATCAGCCTGCCGAGAAACCAGCTGGGCTTGCGGCATTGCCCCACGAGCACGTACATGCCAAGCGCGGCGAGAAAATATTTCAGGACTGCCGATACCCCGGCCGTGCTCATTCGCCGTCACCGGCGGCGCGCGCGGCGTCGACGATTTCGCCGAGGCTGGCCGCGAGACTGCTCCACGCCGCTTTGCCAAACTGCCCGAGGAATTCGCTCTGTGCTTCCTGCCAGTGCGGCTGCGCCTGCGCGATGCGCGCATGCCCTTTGCGGGTGAGAGCGGCTTCTTTGGAGCGGGCGCCTGCGCCCGGCTCGATCGTGATGAGTCCCTCGCGGCGCAGCGGTTCGAGCGCGCGATAAAGCGAGGTGCGCTCGAACACCAGCTGTGCAGCGAGCCGGCTCAGCGGGAACGGGCCGTCATGCAGCTGGAGCGCGCGGAGGATCGAGAACTGGGTGCTCGTGAGTCCTGCGCGGGCGAGTTTGCGGTCGTAGAGCCGGGCAACCGACCGCGTAGCCCGCCGGAGGGTGCCGGCGGCGCATTTGTCCTGCACTGTTTCCATGAGCTGGTCCGGTATGATGTATACGCATCATGGTTGATGCGTATACATCATAGCTGGACCGCTTACAGCTTACAACCTATGCAGCGCAACTCAGCTCGCGGCGGCTGTCTGCTTCGCCCGCTCTTCCCGCGCGCGCGTCAGATGCGGCGTGATGCCGAGCATCCGCTCGATCAGCATCAGCTGGCCGCGATGATGCATCTCATGTTCCTTCGGGCTGTGCAGGCTTGTCATGCGCGTCTGCGTATGCTGTCCCGACGGATCGGTGAACGTCTCCGCCAGAAACTCCGGCATCAGCGTCTCGAGCCATGTCGCGAACTTCTCCCCTTCGCTCTTCAGAAGGGCGACGATCTCGGCCTTCGACCGCGGCTTGTCCTCTTCGACCTTGATCGCGCCGAAAACCGCGGGGAAATCGAATCCCTTGAGGCTGGTTACGCGCTTCGCGTTGATATCCTGGTAGAACGTCGGCCCGTACGCGATGTGCTTGAGCAGCGCGGCAACCGACTGCGTTCCCGGCGCGGGGACGAAATCGTACTTGTTCTCCGGAATGTCCTCGGCGATCTGGATGGTGTTGGTGCGAACCGTGCGGAATGAACTTGCGAGCTGTGCGGCTCCGTAACTCATTGTGCAGTCCCTGTTGGTTGATGGGTGAAAAGTCCTGCGCGAAATATGGCACCGTGCCGGCTGGTGAGCGAAGAGACTACGCCTTATGGGCGATTCTCCTATACCGCCCGCCGCACTAGCCTATACCGTAGTGACAGCGCTGTGCGTGACGATCTCGTAACGCATGGCGTGGTCCCATTCCAGAGGAGCCACCATGACCTCCATCAAGAGATCAGCGAAGGCGGCAGTCGGCCGCGCGCGTGACACAACCGTTCGAGTCGGCAAAGTCGCGAAATCCGCGGCGGTAGCTGGCGCGAAGGCCGGCGCAGCGGCGGCAGTCACCGCCGGCGCGCTCGAGGCGCAGAAGAAGTGGAAACAGACGAAGCCAACGAAGAAGCTCACGCGCGGCGGCGCGGCGGTTCTTCTCGCGGGCGCTGCGATGATCGGCGCCGCCGGCCTCGCGATCGCGAATTCGCGCCGGAAGAAGGCCTAGTTCGGCCGCGGTGCGCAGGAAAGCTCACCGCTAAATCGCCCAGCGCTTGTCGCCCACCGCTAGGCAGGAAAAGCTCACAGCGCACAGCTTTTTGGATCGAGCCGTGCGCTTTGAGCTTCCTTCCTAGCGGTGAGCGACAAGCGATGGGCGATTAAGCAGCGAGCTTTACAAACTGACTTCGCTTACGGCGTGACATTCAGCTGTCCGTACCACGCTGTCCCACTGATTCCTCGACATCCTTGGACCCCGAAGGTGTACGTCCCCGCCGACGAGAATGTGAGCGACGACGATGTTTGCCCCGCGCCCACGGTCGTCCATGTCGACTGATCCGATCCTTGAATCGTGATCGTCGAGTTCGTGTTGTTCTGGAACGAATAGCTGCCGCCGACCTGCACGGTCGCGGTCACAGGCGAAACCTGATAGCACATCGCGTCGCCTGAATCCGTGTACTGCCGTGACGGTCCAACCACGATCACCACTGACCCCAGGCCGCCGTCGCACGTCGTCCCGCGATGATTGTAGCTATCACTGCAGCTGAGCGGGTCGAAGGCCGCGTCGAGCGAGAGTCTGCACGCCGAAAGTAGACAGAGTGAAACGATTGCAATGAGTGTCCGCATATTTCGTCGATTCTCCGCCGCCGTGCTAAGCGCGGCATTAGGGGAACGTGTTCTATATCGGATGGAGACAGGGCAACACGCGTGCCGGGCGAGTCCTACTGGGCGTGCACCGGGATTGTGCACTCAATTCCGCCATTGTGTGTCTATATGAATCGCGGTCGGCGGCCCACCCGTGTCGCGAACGGCAAGTCGCAGAAAGTTCCATCAGTTGCATGTGCGGCCGGTGTTCGTACCTTGTTCGAAGTCTTGCTGGCTTTATACCACTATATGAATGAGGTCAAAATGCGCTCGTTCCGAACCATCACCGCTCGAACCCTGGTCATGCTTGCCGCAGCGACGCCGCTTGCCGCGCAGAACGCCGCAGCAAAGTCGTCCGCCCAGGCTCCCATGATCTCGCAGGCCGCGCTGATCGCGGTCGTCGAGAATCACAAGGGCGCCGTGCTTCGTTACATCGATGCCGCGCCCGACTCGATGCTCAGCTTCCGCCCGACCAAAGGTGTTCGCAACTACGCCGAGCAGATCGAGCACGCGGCGGGAAGCGATGCATTCATCGTTCAGCTCGCGATCACCGGATCGTCGAAAGGGATT
Source organism: Gemmatimonadaceae bacterium (assembly GCA_036003525.1). Classification (GTDB taxonomy): domain Bacteria; phylum Gemmatimonadota; class Gemmatimonadetes; order Gemmatimonadales; family Gemmatimonadaceae; genus Fen-1231. Next base: position 8,229 of record DASYSH010000476.1, read on the forward strand.
CCGTCGATGGGCGATTCGGCGGTGTACCTGCACAACAAGGCCGCGCTGAAGAAGTATGCGGCGGCGGCGATG
>DASYSH010000477.1:0-5687 GCA_036003525.1 Gemmatimonadaceae bacterium
GCTGGGACGGCTGTTCCGCCTGCGGCTGGGCCTTCTGCGGCTGTTGCGGCGGACGCTGAGGTGGCCGCTGCTGTTCGCGCTGTTGCTGCGGCGGCCGCAGTCGTTCGGTGCGCGGCTTTCGGTCTTCGGTCTTCGGCCGCCGGTCGTCGGATTCTTTCACCGCGCCCGGATACGTGCGCGTATCCGCACTCCGGGGGGGATCGACGAGGTACATCTCCGTCGTCGTCTCCTCCTCGAAATCGAGATCATCCTCGCTCGCTGCGAGATCGGATGCGGACGTCGCCGGCTCGCCCCCGAGTTCGCGGTTGAGCTGCGCGAGCGGCACGATCCTGGTTTCGCCGGTCGCCCCGCGCAGTGTCACCTGCTCGCGGAAAATATCGTTCGAAACGATTTTTTCTTCGCCCGCGAGCGTCACGACGATCTTCCCCTCTTTCGGAAAACGCTTGCGCTGCTTCACGTAGAACTCGTGTTCGTAGCGCAGACAGCACATCAGACGTCCGCACGAACCGGAAATCTGCGACGGGTTCAGCGTCGACAGCCGCTGGTCTTTCGCGACGCTCGATTTTACGGGGCGCAACTCGGGCAGCCACGCGGCGCTGCAAAATTGACGCGCGCAGCGGCCGATTCCGTCGAGCCGCTTCGCTTCGTCCCGCACGCCGATATGCCACATCTGCACGCGCGTGCCGAACAGTCCTTCGAGTTGGCGCACGAGCTGCCGGAAGTCGACGCGCTTTTCGGCCGTGAAATAAATCGTGAGTTTCTTGCGGTCCCACTGCCACTCGGTGTCCGAGACTTTCATCTCGAGCCCCTGCGCGCGGACTTTTTCGATCGCGCGGCGGCGGACATTCTCTTCGTCGGTGCGCAAATGCGCGCCCTTGGAAATGTCGTCTGCGGTGGCCGCGCGCAGCGCGGGCCGGATCGGCTCGGGCTGCGCCTTTCCGTGCGCGGTGCCCGACCTGCGGATCATGGCGAGATCGCCCGTCGCGTTCACCACGCCGAGATCCTCGCCGCGGTCGGCGTCGACGATCACGTAGGTCTTGAGCGATGGCGGATCGGGAAACGCCCAGGTGAAAAACTCGCGGCGGTTGCCCTTGAACGTCACCTCGATCAGATGCGGCGACGGCGACGCCTGAACCGGCGGCTGTTCCCTGAGCGCCGGCGTCGGCGCGACTTCCATGGCGGTGGTGGGATCGCTCATTCTTCGAATTGCCCCATGCGCAAATATTTCTCGCGGCGCCGGCGCACGAGTTTGTCGGGCTTGAGGCGGCGCAGTTCGTCGAGATTTCTGAGCAATGCCTCACCGACAGCGGCGGCCGTGACTTCCTGATCGGCGTGCGCGCCGCCGGGCGGTTCCGGAATTATCTCGTCGATGATGCGCAGTTCGAGCAGATCCTGCGCCGTGATCTTGAGCGCGCTCGCCGCCTTCTCGCGCATTTCGGGACTCTTGCCGTCCTTCCACAGAATCGCGGCGCATCCTTCGACGGTGATCACGGAATACACCGCGTTCTGCAGCATCAGCACGCGATCGGCGACGCCCAGCGCGAGCGCGCCGCCGGATCCGCCCTCGCCAATGACGGTCGCGATGATCGGCACGGTGAGCTGGCTCATCTCGAGGAGATTGCGCGCGATCGCCTCGCTCTGCCCGCGCTCCTCGGCGCCGAGTCCGGCCCAGGCGCCGGGAGTGTCGATGCAGGTGACCACCGGAACATGGAATTTTTCGGCGAGCTTCATCAGGCGCAGCGCCTTGCGATAGCCCTCGGGATGTGGCATCCCGAAGTTGCGGTGCAAATTCTCCTTCGTATCGCGGCCGCGCTGCTGGCCGATCACCATGATCGTCTCGCCGTCGATGCGCGCCCAACCGCCGACGATCGCCGGATCGTCGCGATATGCGCGATCGCCGTGCAGCTCGATCCAGTCGGTGAAGGCGAGACGGATGTAATCGAGCGTGAACGGCCGGCGCGGGCTGCGCGCGACCTGCACGCGCTGGATCGGCGTCAGGTTGGCATAAATCGACTCGCGCAGCTCGCCGAGCTTCTTCTCGAGCGGCGCGATTTCGGCGTCGACGCTGATTTCGCGCTCGGCCGCCATCTTGCGCAGCTCTTCAATCTGCTTTTCGACTTCGACGAGCGGCTTCTCGAACTCCAGCGCGGAAGTTCCCATGTCAGCCCCCTCGCACGAGATGGACGCGCTCGGGCCCGAGCAACGCGCGCAGTTCGAGCAGCGCAGCCGATGCCGGCGACAATTTCAGCGATGCCGACCGCAGACGCGCGCGCGTGCCATCCGCGCCGTTCCAGGAGACTTCGAGCGGAGCCGATCCCGGATGCGCGTCGATGACCGCGCGCACATCCTGCATTACGAGCGCCGGAAGCGTGGCGCTCTCGGTGAGGTCGAGCGAAACGGAGATCTGGCCCTGCGTGCGCAGCTCGGCGAGACGCGTGACGGATTCGACGATGAACGTCGCCGAATCCGTGCCCTGGTCGCGCTTGGAATAACCGCCCTTGATCAGCACCGGCACGTCGGCCTGTACGCGGTCGTGGATCGCGGCCCACGCTTCGGGGAAGACCAGCACCTCACCCGATCCCGAAAAATCTTCGATTGTGAGGCGCGCGAATTCATTCCCGCTCTTTTTTGAAATCTGCTTTTTGATCGCGGTGACCACCACAGCGAGCGAAGCCTGCTGTTCGCTCCATGTGCCGAGCTTCGCAACCGGAAGCGTCGCCAGCAGTTCGCATTCCGCGCGGAACGGTTCGAGTGGATGTCCCGAGATGTAAAAACCAATTGTCTCTTTTTCTTTCGTGAGGCGCTCGTGCTCGCTCATCGGCGGGATGTTCGGCAGCGAAGGCTGCATCGCGTCGGCGGACGATGCCTTCGGGCCGGCGTCGCCGAAGAGCGAACCCTGTCCGGTCGCGGCCTCGTCCTGCAGCAGCGATGCGTGCTGGATCGCACCGTCGAGCGCGGCGGCGAATTGCGCGCGATGTCCGCCGAGTCCGTCGAGTGCGCCTGCATACAAGAGCGCCTCGAACACGCGCTTGTTGCACGTGCGCAGGTCGACTCTCTCCGCGAAATCGTAGAGGGACTCAAAAGGCCGGAAGACCGAAGACCGAGGTCCGAAGTCCGAAACAGCGGTGTCGGTCTTCGGACTTCGGTCTTCGGTCCGGGGCGCGCGCGCCCCTATGATCGAATCAATCGCCGCCCGCCCAACATTCCGCACCGCACCCAGCCCAAACCGAATCCTTTTGTCATCCAGCACCGTGAACTTGTATCCGCTCTCGTTCACGTCGGGCGGCAGAATCTCGAGCCCGAGATCCCGCGCCTCGTTGATGTATTTCACCACGGCGTCGGTATCCCCGATGCATGCCGACAGGAGCGCCGCCATGAACTCGGCGGGGAAGTGTGTCTTGAGATACGCCGTGTGATACGAGAGAACCGAATACGCGACCGAGTGCGACTTGTTGAACCCGTACCGGCCGAACGTTTCGATTTGCCCGGCGAGATCGGCGATGACGTTCTTGTCGTACCCTTTCGCGAGCGCCTTCTCGACGAACTTGCCGATTTCCTGCCTGATGAGCTCGGCGTCCTTCTTGCCGACCGCTTTGCGAAGCACGTCTGCTTCGGCGAGCGAAATTCCCGCGAGCCGCTGCGCGATCCGCATCACCTGTTCCTGATAGGTGATGACGCCGTATGTCGGCGCAAGAATTTCTTCGAGCTCGGGGAGCGCGTAGCTCACGGCCTCTTCGCCGCGCTTGCGGCGGATGTAGACCTTGTGCATCCCCGCGTCGAGCGGGCCCGGCCGCATCAGCGCGCTGCTCGCGACCAAATCGTCGAACCGGTCCGCGCGCATGGAGCGCACGAGATCCGTCGCGAGCGGCGATTCGAACTGGAACACACCGGCGGTGCGGCCGGCGCGCAGCGAACGGAATGTCGCCTCGTCGTCGAGCGGAAGCGTTTCGAGGTTCGGAACTTCGCGGCCGCGCGCCTTGATCGTCACGAGCGCGTCGTGGATGATCGTGAGGGTCGTGAGGCCGAGGAAGTCCATCTTGAGCATCCCGGCCTTCTCGAGCGCGTTCATGTCGTATTGCGTGACCACGACGCGCTCGTCGTTGTCCTTGCCCGAGCCCTTCGAGTCCTGCGTGCAGATCGGGACGTAGTTGTCGAGCGGTCCCGGCGCGATGACGATTCCCGCCGCGTGAATTCCGGCGTGGCGCGACAGCCCTTCGAGCGAGATCGCGAAATCGAGAAGCTGCTGATGGCGCTCGTCGCCTTCGTACAGTTTGCGCACTTCCGGCACCTTCTCGATCGCTTCCTTCACCGTGAGCGAGAAGTTCGGCTGGTTCGGAATCAGTTTCGCGATCGCGTCGGTTTCGGCGGGGGTGAAGCCGAGCACGCGGCCGATGTCCTTGATCGCCGCGCGCGACTTGAGCGTTCCGAACGTGATGATCTGGCCGACGCATTCGCGTCCGTATTTCTCGCGGACGTAGTCGATCACTTCGCCGCGGCGCTCTTCGCAGAAGTCGACGTCGATGTCGGGCATCGACACGCGCTCCGGATTCAGGAAGCGCTCGAACAGCAGGTCGAACTTGAGCGGGCAGACGTCGGTGATGCGCAGCGCGTACGCGACGAGCGAGCCGGCGGCCGAGCCGCGGCCCGGGCCGACGGGAATCCCTTTTTCACGAGCCGCGCGAATGAAATCCGCGACGATGAGCAGGTATCCCGAGTAGCCCGTTTTCAGGATCACGCCGAGCTCGAAGTCGAGACGCTCCTGCACGTTTTCGGGAAGCTTCTTCGCGCCGGGTGCGTAGCGCTCGAACGCGCCGGCGGTGGCGAGCTTTACGAGGAGATCGTTCTCGGTCTTGGCGCCCTTGGGCAGCGGGAACGCGGGCAGGTAGTACTTCTTTTCGAACGCGAAGCCGGCTTCGTCGGCGATCGCGAGCGTGTTCGTGAGGACATCCGGCCGGTCGCTGAAGTACTGACGGATTTCCGGCGCGCTCTTGAAGTAGAGCCCGCGGTCGTACTTCATGCGGTTGTCGTCGAGCCGGTCCTTCTTCAGGCCGATGCAGAGCAGCACGTCGTGCGAGTCGTGGTCTTCCTCGCGCAGAAAATGCGAATCGTTCGTCGCGATGACGGGAAGGTTCAGCTTTTTTGCGAGCTTGAACACTTCCTTGTTGAGCTTTTTCTGCTCGCCCGCGTCGTGGGCCTGCACCTCTAGGTAGTAGCGATCCTTGAAGACGTTCGCATACCACTCGGCGGCTTCCTGGGCCTCGTCGAACCGGTCCTCGAGCAGGTGCCGGGCAACCTCCCCCGCCATGCACGCAGAGGAGACGATAATCCCCTCGCTAAACTGCGCGAGCAGCTCGCGATCGACGCGCGGCTTGCCGTAAAAACCCTCGGTGTACGCGAGGGACGACAGCTTGATGAGGTTCTGGTAGCCGGTGCGATCGCGCGCCAGCAGCACCAGATGGTAGTACGAACGGTCGCCGGGCGTTGCGCGGGCGCGCGTGCGCCGGTCGCCGGGCGCGACGTACGCCTCCATGCCGATGATCGGCTTGATGCCCTGCTTGCGCGCGTGCTCCTGAAACTCCCATGCGGCGTGGAGATTACCGTGATCGGTGATGGCGAGGGCCGGTTGTTCGAACTCGACGGCCCTGTTGATCAGGTCGTCGATCCGGTTCGCGCCATCGAGCAGGGAG
>DASYSH010000478.1:0-2265 GCA_036003525.1 Gemmatimonadaceae bacterium
CGCAAGCAGGGCGGCCGCGAGCAGCGCGGAAAGAAATCGCGCCCCGCACACTGCTCGCGCCGCGGAAAACATCAGTCTTCCTTCTGGCCGAAAATCGCGAGGTTCGACGAGTGCCCCGGGTTCACTTTCTTCTCGGGATATATGTGGTGCACCGCCTGATTCACCGCGGTCGCCGCTTCGCCGAATCCCGTCGCGATGAGCTTCAATTTTCCCGGATACGTCGTGATGTCGCCGGCCGCATACACGCCCGCGCGCCCTGTCTCCATCTGCGAATTCACGATGATCTCATCGCTCTCGACCTGGAGTCCCCATTCCGCCAGCGCCCCGATGTCGCTCACATACCCGAGCATCGGCAGCACCACATCGGCGCCGATGCGCCGCGTGGACTTCGCCTTGATGTCCTTGAGATCGAGCGCGACGATGCGGCCGTCTTCGGCGATCACGTCGTGGAGCTCGTGGAACGGATGCAGTGCCGTATCACCCGCCGCCGCGGCGGCGTGCACCTCCGCGACCGTCGATGCGTGCGCGCGGTAGCGATCGCTGCGATGGACCAGCGCGACGCTCGCCGCGCGTCCGCGCAGCTGATGCGCCCAGTCGAACGCGGAGTCGCCGCCGCCGATGATCACCACGCGCTGCCCCGCGAACGCGGCCGGATCCGAGACACGGTCGTAAATCCCCCGGCCGTACCACGAGTGCGCCGCGGCCTGCGGAAGGCGCCGCGGCTCGAACGCGCCGATGCCCGCGGCGATCACGATCGCGCGCGTCGGAAAGCGGTCGGTCGCGGTGACGAGCGTGAAATGCCCGTCGCCTTCTTCAAGCGCGATTACATGCTGGTTGCAGTGGACCGGTGACTTGAACTGGCCCGCCTGCTCGACGAGCGAGCGGACAAGATCTTTCGCAAGTACCTTTGGGAGTCCGCCGACATCGAAAATGTATTTTTCCGGGTATAACGCGGTGAGCTGTCCGCCGGCCTCGGGAAGCGCGTCGACGATCTGGGCGGACGCGCCACGCATCCCCGCATAAAACAACGCAAAGAGGCCTGTCGGCCCGGCCCCAATTATCGTGATGTCGCGAATCTCGTGCGCCATGGGGGAAAGGTCGCCGCGGTGAGAGGCTGAATCAACCTGTTGGAGCAATGAAAAATGCCTATTTTTCGAGACCAATCGCCGGCCTGCGCGCCCCGTGCGCTGACGAAAACGGGAGTTGAGGCAATCGCATGAGCGACACCGTCCGCACGATCGAGTACCGCGGCCAGTTCCGCCTGCTGCGAAAGATCGCGTCCGGCGGCATGGCCACCGTGTACGAGGCCGAGCAGATGGGCGACCGCGGGTTCACGAAACGCGTCGCGCTCAAGGTCATTCACGAGAAATACGCCGCTCAGCCGGAATGGCTCCAGCTGTTCATCGACGAAGCCAAACTTTCGGCGAATCTCGTGCACGGCAACATCGTGCAGATCTACCAGTTCGAGGAATTCGAAGGGCAGTTCTTCATGGCGATGGAGTACATCCGCGGCGTGACGCTCCGCGCGCTCATCGACCGCCACCGCGCGATCGGCGAGACGATGCCGGCGCCGCTCGCGGCGTACATCGTGAGCCGCGTCTGCCGCGCGCTGGATTACGCGCACAACTTCGTCGACGACTCCGGCAGCCGGCTGCATATCGTGCATCGCGACGTTTCACCGGGAAACGTCCTGCTCACGTGGGACGGACAGGTGAAGCTCGCCGACTTCGGCATCGCGAAGGCGCGCTCGATGCGCGACCCCGCGGAAGAGCGCCGCATGACGATCGGCAAGAAGCACTACATGAGCCCGCAGCAGATCATGGGCGAAAACGTCGACTGGCGCACCGATATTTTTTCGACCGGCGTCGTGCTCTTCGAACTGCTCGCCTTGCAGCAGCTGTTCCGCGAACAGGAGACCGAGGCCGCGCTCGATGAAGTCGTGATCGCGCCGTCGCCGGATTTGCGCGGGCTGCTCCCGGCCCTCGACAACAGCATCACCGGCCTGCTGTCGCTCGCCATCTCGAAGGACGCGATGATGCGGCCGAATGCGGCGATGTTCGGAATGTCGCTCGACGAATGGTGCGCGAAGCAGAAGGCGCCCGGCGCGCCGGAACGGCTGCAGGCACACCTCGCGAAGCAATTCCCGGCTTCGTACAAGCCGCCGACCAATGCATCGCGGTCGGGGCCGGGGTCGATGGGGAAGAAGGATAAATCCGTCTGGTCGAGCCTTTTCGGAAGTTGAGGGTTTTTGTAAAGCTCACAGCT
>DASYSH010000479.1:0-3771 GCA_036003525.1 Gemmatimonadaceae bacterium
CACCCGACTGGTCATGCATGGATCGATACTCCTGAATGCGCCGCATCAGAAGGCGGCGATGATCGTCGACTTCGTCTTCGGAGCCGTCAGCGTATTTCCCGTGACCGTGACCGTGACCGTGATGTAGTCATTGATATTGTCCGGACAGCCGCTGCAGCGCGTGGCCGCCGTCGTGCGGGTGAATCCGCTGTAGACGGGATTTCCGGCGAATGTTTCGACCACACCGTTGTACGTGGCCACAAGGGTGCTGTACGACGTAAACGCCTTGATCTCCTCGACCCGCTGCGTGGCGAGGTCGCTCGCGAGATACTGCATCGTCGAGTCGGACGTCGTGTGCTGGAACGTGCGGATGAACTTGCTCAGGCCGAGCATCGCGCCGGAAAGGATCACGACCGCGAGGATGACCTCGATGAGGGTCATGCCGCGGCGCGCGGCGCGCGCCGGTGAGAATCGGGTGCGCGGTGTCATTGGGTCATTGCCAGCCAGACTTTGCCGTTCCATTTGTACATCGAGGTGCGTCCCGTCGATGCCGTCAGCGTGATCGCGCGATATTCGTCTTTGACGGCGTCGCGCATGGTCACGTAAATCTCCAGGTCGGTGCTGGCCGAGCCGTCGCGGCGGAAAATCACACTCGTGAGCCCGCTGATGGTCGTGAGCTGGCTCCCCGTGACCGACGCCGTCGGAGTCGTTCCGTTGACGCCGGCCCACGTCGGGGTGACCCACTTCGCGCCTTCCGCCATGCGCCGGTATTGCACCAGCTCGCCGGCATCGATGACGCCATTGTTGTTGACGTCCTGCACGATTCGCATGCGGTTGTCCGTCAAATCAAACCCGACGATCACGTTCGATTGGCGTGTGATGGCGTTGCGCTGTCCGGTCTGGAGCAGCGATCGCACGAGACGCCCCGCGGCGTCGGCGCGGTAACGCGCGATGCTGAAGCGCGGAAGCGCCCACATCACGACCATCGAGATGAGCACGACCACCATCAGCATCTCGACGAGGCTGAATCCCCGTCGTGAACTCAAATTCGTGCGCCGGCGATGCATGCTCGTACTCACTCTCCCTGAAGAACCTGCAGGTTGCGTCGACTTCGGCACCGCCGCACCGCTCGCGAAAACGGGCGCGAATAGCCGCGTCATCCTACCACCCTTCAACTGTGGAGACGACCAAGACCGTGCGCCAGTCCCAACTCATCACGGAATGGTACGTTACTATCACTTTGTGACAAGTTGTGTTACTCTTTGCATACTAACCGCATGACTGGGATGCCGATAATATAACGACCGGACTATCACTCCGGTGTGAGTGGGGTCACTGAAAATATGGGAATTGTCGCCACGCTCCTCCCCGACGATCGCTGCCTCCAGCGCGTCGTTCACGCCGTGCACGGCCAGCACGTCGTCCTCCCCTGCCAGACGTGGGAAGATGTGCTCGCCGCGTGCGAGGATGAGGCCGTGCATCTCGCCGTTCTCGATCTGTTCGCCGATGGCAAGGCCAATTTCGAGCGCGTCCGGCAGATGAAGCTGCGATTCGCGCGCGTCACACTTGTCGCGTACGTCGCGTTCGTGCCAAGCCGCGCGCGCGACCTCTTCGACGCCGGGCGCGCCGGCATCGACGGCCTGCTCATCGTGGAACAGGACGATTCCCCGCTGCAATTGCGCGGGGTCATCGAACAGGCCGAGGCGCGTGGTGTGGCGGGTCTTATTCGACACCGCCTCGGCGCGCTGCAGCCGCTCGTGCGCGATGCGGTGCTCGTCGCGGTCACGCGCGCGCACATGCGGCTGACTTCGCATCGACTCGCCGATATTCTCGCAACATCCAGGCGGACGCTGGTCGCCAAGCTCACGCAGGATCGCTTCCCTCCGCCGCAGAAACTGATCAGCTGGGGGAGGCTGGTGGTCGCCGCGCAAATGCTCGAAGACCGGAACCGCAGCGCGGACAGCGTCGCGCGCATTCTCGATTTCCCCTCGGGCAGCGCGTTCCGGAACACCTGCCAGCGCTACCTCGGCGCCACGCCGCAGGAGATTCGCGCGAAGGGCGGCGCGAGTTTCGTCGTGGATGAGTTCCTGAAATCCGTCGGGCGAACGGGCTAGCCGCTGGCCCGGCTCACATGTCAGCGAGCCGCCATGTCCCGTCGGATGCCATCCGGTAGAACTTCACCTTCGACGTCGATCCGGTGATGGAGAGCGCGCGCATGTCGACAAGACGTCCGTTCGTGCTGCCGATGTACACGACCACGTTCCCGCTCGTGGAGCCATTCGGATAGAACGTCACCGTCGGATACAGATAAGTCTGGTTCAGGTACGTCAGCCCGGGCCCGGTGGCGTAGTACGGTGTGGCGCTGTCCACCGTCACCGGCGGAATCACGAATTGCGCGCCCTCGACGAGCGTCTTGTTGTAGGTGTACTCGCCGTTGTCGGCAACGCCGTTGCGGTTCGCGTCCTCGGTGATCGTCATGATCCCGTGATCGTACACGAGCGTCACGATGATGGGGATGTTGCGCTGGATGGCATTCACCTGCTGCACGATGAACTGGTTCTGAATCGTGCGCGCGTTGCCGTCCATGCGGTATTTCGCAAAGTCGATGTTCGGCAGGGCAATTGCAGCCAGCAGCACGATGACGGCGATCACGATCGACATTTCGATCATCGTCCATCCGCGGCGGAGTGCGCGCGCTGCGAAACGGCTGTACTGGCGGTTTACCATGAGAACATGAGATGACGTTGGACGGTGCGGCCGGTGCCGATACACTTGGCGACGCGGAAGGCGATCGTAACGTAACGCCGTTTTGCCGGCAACGCTGTTTTATTTATAGTGGACGCAACGGAGCGGGCGATGCTCGTCGTGGGACTCACCGGAAATATCGGAAGCGGAAAGTCGGCCGTCGCGCGGCTGCTCGAAGTGCGCGGCGTTCCCGTGATCGACGCCGACATCCTCGCGCGCGAGGCCGTCGCGCCGGGAATGCCGGCGCTCGACGCGATCGTCGCGCGATTCGGTTCGCGTGTGCGCGCGCTAGACGGATCGCTCGACCGCGCCGCACTGCGGCGCATCGTGTTCGCGAATGCGGCGGACCGCGCCGCCCTCGATGCGATCGTGCACCCGGTGGTGAAGGCGCGCCGTGACGCCCTCCTCGAACGCGAGCGCAACTCGGGCGCGCCGGTGGTCGTGTGCGATGTTCCGCTGCTGTTCGAAAACGGCATGGAAGGAGAGTTCGACCTGATCATTCTCGTCGATGCGCCGCGCGAGCTCCGCCTCGCGCGCATCGAGCGGGATCGCGGCCTCGCGCACGCCGAAGCCGTCGCGATGGTCGACGCGCAGCAGCCATCCGCCGGCAAACGGGCCCGCGCGCACTATGTGATCGACAACGACGACACGCTTGAGACACTGCGCGCACGGCTCGACACCGTATGGCGCGCGATCCAGCACGATCACTTGTCTTGAGAAAGGCCGGGTCGCGCCCTACGTTTCTGCTCGCGAGAGGCAGTTGGTCCGCGTTCGCATTCCTTGTCCTGCTCTCTGCATCATCCCGAAATTCCGAAGTCCGCATTCTTCCTCTGCACTCTGCATCCGAGCCATGTCCGCAATCCCAGCTGACCTCCGCTACACCACCGACCACGAATACGTAAAGTCCACTTCCGACGCCGGCGTGTTCGCGATCGGTATCACCGACTACGCGCAGGGCGAACTCGGCGACATCGTGTACCTCGAGCTGCCGAAGAAAGGCGCGAAATTCGCGGCGCACGCGACATTCGGCACGATCGAGGCAGTGAA